>DASRLM010000032.1:0-11794 GCA_035648455.1 Puia sp.
AATCAAAGACATGTTTAACCGGCGCAGATTTTTCCAATCATCTCTAATGGCTTCCACCGGCTGGATGATCAAGGACCATCTTCCCCTCACAAAAGCTTCCGTGGTTAATAAACCCATCGTGATTTCCACCTGGGATTTCGGGAAAGCAGCCAACGCAGGAGCCTGGGAAATATTGGGCGCGCAGGGCCGGGCGCTGGATGCCGTTGAGGCCGGCGTGAAAATCCCGGAAGCCGATCCGGATAATCATTCCATCGGATATGGCGGATTGCCCGACCGGGATGGTCATGTTACCCTGGATGCCTGCATCATGGATGAAAAAAGCGATTGCGGATCGGTGATGTGCCTGGAACATATCGTGCACCCGATCTCTGTGGCCAGGCTGGTTATGGAAAAAACGCCGCACATTATTTTGGCGGGAGACGGGGCCCTGCAGTTTGCCCTTGACAATGGGTTTAAGAAAGAAAATCTGCTGACGCCCGAGAGTGAGCGCATGTGGAAGGAGTGGCTGAAAACATCCCGCTATGAACCGGTGATCAATAGCGAAAACAAACTGTATGATTCCAAGGGAAATCCGGTCATGCCCGGCGGCCCCTATAATCACGATACGATCGGCATGCTGGCTCTGGACAGTTCCGGGAACATGAGCGGCGCCTGCACCACAAGCGGTATTGCCTACAAGATGAGGGGCAGGGTGGGTGATTCTCCCGTGATCGGGGCGGGATTGTTTGTTGACAATGAAGTAGGCGGTGCTACATCAACCGGCGTTGGGGAAGAAGTGATCCGGATAGTGGGTTCGCACCTGGTTGTTGAACTGATGCGTCAGGGGATGGGTCCGGGGGAAGCGTGTAAAAAAGCAGTGGAAAGGATAGTGAACAGAAACCCGCAAAAAGCAAAGGGCCTGCAGGTTGGTTTCCTGGCCCTGAAGAATGACGGAACCCATGGGGCGTTTTGTATTCAGAAAGGGTTTACGTATGCGGTTCGCACGGAAAAAGAAGAAAAAATTTATACCCCGGAAAGCTGGTTTACCTGATGCAAAACGCGGAATTGGAAATTTGTTGTTTTAACCTGGAATCTGCCCGCATTGCGGCAGATACCGGTGCGGACCGGGTGGAACTGTGTGCCGATCCATCCGGGGGGGGAACAACGCCTGCCCTGGGACTGATCAAAGCGGTCCGCAAAAAAATATCAACGGCCCTGTTTCCCATCATCCGGATTCGCGGAGGCGATTTTTTATTTTCCGACGAAGAGTTTGACGTGATGCTGCACGATGTGGAGTCCTGCAAATCTGCCGGATGCGATGGGGTGGTGGTCGGAATGCTGCTTTCGGATGGAAGGATAGATAAGATGCGCGTGTCGGTGCTGGTGGAAAAAGCATATCCCCTGGGCGTCACTTTTCACCGGGCCTTCGACTGGACACGCAATCCTTTTGAATCCCTGGAGGATATCATAGATACCGGTTGTGAACGGATACTCACTTCCGGCCAGCAACCGACGGCCATGCTCGGGGCTGCCTTAATAAAGGACCTGGTAAAACAGGCAGATGGACGCATCAGCATTATGCCGGGTTCCGGCGTGCGGGCTTCGAATATTTCCAGTCTGCGCAAAGAAACGGGTGCTAACGAATTTCACAGCTCGGCCCGCATACAAAAAAAATCGGCCATGGCCTATATTCAGACCTCCATGCAGGAAGATCAGGTGTCAGTTATGGCGAACCGTCATGAAATTGAACAGATGCTGATTCAGTTGAATAGTTAAACCCGTGCGGTTACTCCACTTTGGAAATTTTAAGCAGGTTAGTCGGCAGATGCAGGTTCACCGGAATACTTCCGGTATTAATCACTACGTCTCCCTTTTTGATAAATCCCCTTCGTTTCAGGATTTCTGTAAGATCCCCGATGATCCCGTCGATACTTTCTTCTTCGGCATAATGAAAGGCGCGCACTCCCCAGCTGAGGCTGAGCTGGTTGATCAGGGTTTTTTCTTTTGAAAAAATATACAAGGGCGATTTGGGACGATAGCTGGATAACATGAACCCGGTATAACCATTCTGGGTCATTCCAATCAGTGCATCCGCATGTGTATCTTTTGCCAGTTTACAGGCATTATAACAAATGGCATCACTCAGAAAAGATGGAGAGTGGGGCTGGGGAGCCAGTTCATCTTCGCGGTTGTAATTATAATCGGTCCTTTCCACCTCCATGATGATTTTACGCATGGTTTCCACCACCAGGGTCGGATAATTACCCGTGGCCGTTTCCGCACTCAGCATAACAGCATCGGCGCCCTCCAGTACCGCGTTGGCCACGTCCGTGATTTCGCTGCGGTTGGGTTTGGTGCGGTCAATCATACTTTCCATCATCTGCGTGGCCACGATCACAGGTTTTGCGCGGTGTATGGATTTCCGGATGATCTGTTTTTGAATCAGCGGAACCTGCTCAACGGGTAGTTCCACGCCGAGATCACCCCGGGCAACCATGATCCCATCCGACTCCAGAATAATTTCCCGGAGATTGGTGAGGGCCTCCGGCATTTCTATTTTGGCAATGATCTTGGTCTTGCTATTTTGCTGATTCAGTTTTTCCCGCAATCCGACAATATCATTCACCTTGCGGACAAACGAAAGGGCCACCCAGTCCAGTTGCTGTTCAATAATGAACTGGAGGTCTACTTCATCTTTTTCTGTGATCGCCGGCAGGGAAATTTTAGTATCCGGAAGGTTTACACCTTTTTTGGAGGACAGAATGCCACCGAGGGTTACCAGAACCTTTACGTCGTTATTGTCTTCAATGCTGATCACTTTCACTTCCAGTTTCCCGTCGTCGATCATGATGGTATTGCCGGTTTTCACATCGAGGTGCAGATTGGGATAAGAAACGTAAATGCGTTCCTTGGTGCCGACCAGCTTGGTATTGGTAAACGTGAGGATGTCTCCCTCTTTGACCATCATACTGCCGCCTTCAATTTCGCCAACGCGTAGTTTGGGACCCTGAAGATCGCCCAGAATGGCAATATTAAAAGGTTCGTCGGTGTTTATTTTACGGATGTGCCTGATGATGTCCACTTTGTCTTCGTGGGATCCATGCGAAAAATTCAAACGGAACACGTTCACGCCGGCTTTAACCAGGGAAAGCAGTTTGTCGTAGGTATTACACGCGGGCCCTACCGTTGCAACAATCTTGGTCCGGTGAAACGTATGTTCCAGTCCGGCCTTTTTGTCCATCTGTCCGTAAATGTATTTGTCGATGTTTTTTGACATGATTATTTTTTAATTGAGCGTTGACAGTTCAGGATTCTCCATACGTAACTTTCAACTTATTAGGATGCTAAAATCTTTATAATTTTAAGCCAGTCATCACTGATCTTTTGTTTGGCTTTTACCGCTTTTTCCAGCGGGGTAAAATGAATCTTGTTATTGACGATACCGATCATGACGTTGAATTTCCCTTCGAGCAGGCATTCTACAGCGGAATAACCCATCCGGCTGGCGATAACCCTGTCCAGACAGCTAGGCGATCCCCCACGCTGGATATGACCCAGTATGCAGACTTTCGTATCGATGCTCGGAAGCCGCTGTTTAACCACTTTGGCCACTTCCTCGGCGCCACCATAGTTATCGCCCTCGGCGACAACGACGAGGTTCACCAGTTTTTTTCTTTTTTCTTTTTCCTGCAGGGAAGCGATCAGTTCTTCTATATCGGTCTTTCTTTCTGGTATAAGTATGTTTTCCGCACCGGTTGCTATACCGCTGTGTAAGGCAATATAACCGGCATCCCGGCCCATCACTTCAATTATAAAAAGACGGTCATGTGCATCGGCGGTATCCCTTATTTTATCTATGGCTTCCACGGCGGTATTTACGGCCGTATCGAAGCCGATGGTGAAATCAGTACCGGCGATGTCTTTATCAATGGTGCCCGGGAGACCGATACAGGGGATCTGAAACTCGGAACTGAATTTGTGGGCACCGCGGAAAGATCCGTCACCCCCTATAATGATCAGTCCGTTGATCCCCAGTTTTTTGAGGTTGGAGTAGGCCCGGGAACGGCCCTCGTATTCGAAGAATTCCTTGCAGCGGGCAGTTTTTAAAACCGTTCCCCCACGCTGAATGATGTTGGCAACACTGCGGGAATGCATGGGTATAATATCATTTTCAATGATCCCGCTATAACCCCGCATGATTCCATAAACCTCCAATCCATAATAAATTCCGGTACGTACTACGGCTCGAACAGCGGCATTCATTCCGGGTGCATCACCACCGGAAGTGAGTACCCCAATCTTTGATACTTTTTGTTGCATTAACTGGTAAAGGGTTGTATTCGTTGCATCAGCTTCAACCAAATCACGAATTATTGAATTTTCTTTAGTCTTTCCAGAACAAGTCCCAAAAATAAGCTTTTTGAATGGAATCAGAACGCCGATCAGGACTCCATGAAAAGAATGACGTCAAACAACGGCTTAACCCGGAGATTATTTTTAGGTTATAAAAAATCAGTATATATTTCTGACCATATATGAAAATCCTGATTACGGGTACCAACGGCTTATTGGGTCAGCATCTGATTCCCCAACTATTGGCGCATAGTCATCACATCATATCCTATTTACCCGTCAATTCCGTGGATTTCCGCAATCATACAGCGTGCACTTCCTCCGCCATTGGTCTCAATGCTGTTGAGCGGGGAATGCAGGATCTGGTTGAATGAAGACAGTTTATCCAACTGTTCCCTGTTGAGTGACAGGTAAGCGGCGGTGGACATAACGAGGAATTTTTCATGCGTGGCATTTTCCACCTGCAGCATATTGCCGGCAAAATGATTCATCTGATCCAGGCTGATCGGAATGATTTCTTTTGAGGTGGAACCAATGGTTTCTTTCACAGATTTTTTCTCTTCCGGATCACGGATGGATTCCAGGCAAATCACTACAAACCGGTCCGCAACACACATCATCACATTGGTATGATAAATCTGGCGTCCCTGTTTATCAGCCGCATGAAAAACACGGGAACGATATCCCGTTTGACGGCAGAAATCAGCCAGTACCTGCGGGTCCGTCCGGGGTGATATCCCGGCATAGGCAATCCCGAAATCCCGGTCCAGCACCATGCTGCCCGTGCCTTCCAGAAATTGCCGGCTGGTTTCATAGTGTGTTAAATCAATGCGCCGTTTGAACGAAAATTTTTGCGACAAAATTTCCAGAACGGAAGATTTTCTTTCCTGTCTTCTGTTGGGTGCGAACATGGGGTACAGGCAAAGGGTTTGCTGATCATGAAAAGAGATCCAGTTATTGGGGAAAATGGCATCGGGCGTATGCGGCAGCGGGCTGTCTTCTATTACGGTTACGTCAATTCCACGCGCGCGCAGTAGAACAACCAGGGCATCAAATTCACGCAATGCACGTTCCTGCACGCCGCCCTGCTTTTCCCGGGTCTGGAAAGTATTGTTGACCGCCGTTTGTGCATTGTATCCAAAATGCACGGGGCGTATCATCAACAGATGGGAAGTGGTTTGCATACATACAATTATAGATCGTCACGCAACAGGGGCATGCTCATACAATGAAAACCGCCGCGGGCGCGCGACAGCTCCGCCGAAGGCATGAGGATCAGGGTGTCCCGCATATCGTCGGGGTTCACCTGCCCGCTTTCCATTTGACCGATCAGCGTGGCGGCATCCACTACATCAAAATCATTATTTTTAAAGGCCTCCACCGTTTTATCGTTACGGTCATAACCCAGCACCACGCCTTCTTTCAGCGCAAGCAGGTTGCAGGAATCCGTCCATTGCTCGCGCGCATCAAAAGGGAATTCGTTGTTGCCGGAATAAATGAATTTCACTTTCCCCTCACATTGCAGATCCTGTTTACTGATATCCGTTAACAGATCCTCCAGGTTGTCAAAACTGACCGGATTCTCCATATCTTTTTTGCGGAACTGGATGATCTTCATCTTTTCATCCTTCTTATTGCCTTCGAGCGCACGCTGCACGGGGTCGGCATTCTCGTGTTTCATTGACTTTTTGGAGAATAAGCCCAGCAAAACCCAGGCATCCCGCTTCACCTGCGTGAACACGGTGTCGATGTGCATATAATCCCTTTTTTTGGGGATGCGGATAACAGTGATTTTTTTCACCACATTTTTCTCAAACAAGATATTGATGGCCTGGTGGGCGGCTTCCATAGTGGTGCGTTCACTAACGCCAATGAGTAAGTGATCTTTGGTCACCACCATCACGTCACCGCCTTCCAGGGTCACTTTTTTATCGTCTGCTTCTTTGGGCAATAAAAAATGATGGTACCCTTCGTTCAGCTCCAGGATATTTTGCTGATACCCTTCAAAATAAGGATGATTAAAAAAAATGTACTTGGCCAGCAGGGCCTCCCGGGTGCGGGCCTTTTTAGCCGGTTTGTTCAGCAGGATGTATTCATTCACCACGATGCCGATATCCCGGGTAAAAATAAAATTCGGAATGGGGGCAAAAAGCATCCGCCCCTGATCCAGGCTGCCGGTAATAAAAGTTTTTGCCAACGGAACGGGATCCAGTTCCAGCAATTCTTTCTGGGTGTCGTAAGAACAGTTTTCAATAGCACAAATGGAAGCGGCCAGTTTCAGGCGTATTTCCAGGTCTTCCAGGATCTCGGCCAGCAGCCATTGCAGTTCGATCACCTTGTCTGAACGGAAGAAATCGGGATGTTCCGGTTTATAAAAGTTTCTTTTGTTTTTTTCCGAGTCAATCGATTTTAATTTTCCCTGAATCACCTGCGGATCCAGGAAATACAGGAGCAGTTTGGTATAAAAATCATATTCTTTCCGGCGTATGGTATCCAAGTGAACAATATCCTCAAAAAGCCAATCCTGCGCCTTGGAAGGAACAACCTTGCCCAGTCCGCTGTCGGGACTGTGAACCAGCAACCGCCTTAGACGGCCGACTTCTGAACTGACCCGGATTACCTGTGCGTGTTTACCCATATGGTTATATTCGGGATTCAGTAAAGGTAACTAAACCATTTTCGGGTTCAAAACCTAACAGTTGTTAGTTTTCAGGTTAATCTGTTATTTTTGCGCTCACCATTTAAAAGGTCATGGATTTTTCATTAACTGAGGAACAGATCTGGATAAGACAGGCCGCCAGGGATTTTGCGGTCCGCGAATGCCTTCCCGGCGTAATCGAAAGGGATGAACAGCAGAAATTCCCCATGGAACAGCTGTTAAAACTGGCCGATCTCGGGTTTTTAAGTATGATGATTTCGCCGGACTATGGGGGAGCAGGACTGGATGCAGTAAGTTATGTGCTGGCCATGGAAGAGATCAGTAAAATAGATTCCAGTGTATCCGTATGCATGAGTGTAAACAACAGCCTGGTCTGTTATGGCCTCGAAGCATTTGGTAGCGAAAAACAAAAACGGAAATATCTGACCCCTCTCGCCCGGGGGAAAAAAGACGATAAATTATATATTGGCGCCTTTCTGCTCAGCGAGCCCGAGGCCGGCAGTGATGCCACTTCACAGAAAACAACGGCAGACGACAGGGGGGATCATTACGTGTTGAACGGTACCAAGAACTGGATCACCAATGGAAATTCGGCGTCCGTTTACCTGGTCATGGCGCAATCCCATGCAGACCGGGGGAGCCGGGGAATCAACGCTTTTATTGTGGAAAAAGGAACTCCCGGCGTGTCGGTAGGGGCCAAGGAAAACAAACTGGGTATCCGGGGCAGCGATACGCACAGCATTAGTTTTAATGAAGTAGTGGTTCCCAAAGAAAACCGGATCGGGGATGATGGTTTCGGTTTTACTTTTGCCATGAAAACGTTATCCGGCGGCCGCATCGGCATTGCTTCCCAGGCGCTGGGTATAGCCTCCGGGGCCTATGAACTGTCCCTGAAATATGCAAAAGAAAGAAAGTCCTTCGGAACGGAAATAAAGAACCACCAGATCATCCAGTTTAAACTGGCGGATATGGCTACCCGCATCGAAGCTGCCAGGCTGCTGTGTCTGAAAGCCGCACGTGAAAAGGATCAGGGCCTGGATTACTCCCTGAGTTCTTCAATGGCCAAAGTATTTGCCAGCGAAACGGCCATGTGGACGGCCACGGAAGCCGTGCAGATCCACGGCGGTTATGGCTATGTAAAAGAATATCATGTGGAAAGATTGATGCGGGATGCCAAGATCACCCAGATCTATGAAGGCACCAGTGAAGTGCAGCGCATGGTGATCAGCAGAAGTGTTTTAAAATGAATACAATAGCCTATCATAAAATACTGGACGAACTAAAACACCGGAAGGTGCAGCTCGTGGTGGTCTCCAAAACCAGGACCCCGGCGGAAATCCGGGAAATGTATGAACTGGGCCAGCGGGATTTCGGAGAAAATTATGTTCAGGAGCTGGTGGATAAACAGGCCGCACTGCCATCCGATATCCGCTGGCATTTCATCGGGCATCTCCAGACCAACAAAGTAAAATACATCGCCCCTTTTATTCACATGATCCAGGGGGTGGACAGTCAGAAACTGCTGATGGAAATCGACAGGCAGGCAAAAAAAAATCAACGCAGCATATTGTGTCTGCTTCAGGTGCACATTGCCAGGGAAGAAACCAAATTCGGTTTCAGTGAAAGAGAATTGATGGAGCTGGCAGAAACCGTTCTGCCAAACAGGAAGGAAAACATACTCAGCAACGTACAAATAGCCGGACTGATGGGTATGGCCTCCCTGACCGGGGATCAGCAGCAGATCGGGAATGAATTTAAAAATCTGAAAATTGCTTTTGACCAGATAAAAAAAGTCTTACCCGGAGATCCTGTACAAACCCTGAGTATGGGCATGAGCAGTGATTATACCATCGCCCTCCAGGAAGGAAGTACCATGATCCGCATTGGCACGGCGCTGTTTGGAGAAAGGGATTATAACCTATAATTTTGAGCCCTCATATTTAAAAAACCCATGTCGGATAACCCTGCGGAAGAAAGATCACTGAATTTTCTGGAAGAAATTATTGAAACGGATCTGGGAAGCGGCAAATGCAAAGACATCCTGACGCGGTTTCCGCCGGAACCCAATGGCTATCTGCACATCGGTCATGCTAAATCCATCTGTTTAAACTTCGGACTGGCATTGAAATACGGCGGCAAAACAAACCTCCGGTTCGACGACACCAATCCGGCAAAGGAAGAAACAGAATATGTGGACAGCATCCTGGAAGACGTGCAATGGCTGGGATTTCAACCGGCCAATGTGTTTTACGCCTCGGATTACTTTGAACAGCTCTATGCCTTTGCAGTAACCCTGATCAAAAAAGGACTGGCCTACGTAGACGACAGTTCGAGCGAAGAAATAGCCATACAGAAGGGCACCCCCACGGAACCAGGTATTGAAAATGCCTTCAGGAGCCGTTCTGTGGACGAGAACCTTCGTCTCTTTCAGGAAATGCGGGAGGGCAGGTATGCCGATGGCCAAAAAGTGTTACGCGCCAGCGTGGATATGGCTTCGCCCAATATGCACCTGCGGGACCCGATACTTTACCGCATCAAACATGCCCATCACCACCGTACCGGGGAAACCTGGTGCATTTACCCCATGTATGATTTTGCGCACGGACAGAGCGATTCGATAGAACACGTCACCCATTCCATTTGCACGCTGGAATTTATTCCACACCGGGCCCTGTACGACTGGCTGATCGAAAAACTGGAAATTTTTCCGTCCAGGCAATATGAATTCGCCCGCCTCAACCTCACCTATACGGTGATGAGTAAACGAAAACTACTGCAGCTGGTGAATGAAAAATCCGTCAGTGGCTGGGATGATCCGCGCATGCCCACCATTTCCGGTTTACGCCGTCGTGGATATACGGCAGAAAGTATACGGAATTTCACTGAACGCATTGGCGTTCAGAAACGGGATAACCTCATCGATGTGTCCCTGCTGGAATTCTGCATCCGGGAATGCCTCAATAAAACCGCGCTGCGCAAAATGGTTGTTTTCGATCCCCTGAAACTGGTGATCAGCAATTACCCAGATACCGTGGAGATGCTCAGCAGTGAGGATTTTCCGGAAGGTTCCGAAGAAACCAGCTCCCGCGAACTGCCGTTCAGTCGCGAATTATATATTGAACGGGAAGATTTCATGGAAGATCCACCGAAAAAATTCTTCCGGCTTGCCCCCGGCAAAAAGGTGCGCTTAAAAAGTGCATACATCATACAGTGCGATGAAGTGATCAAAGATGCATCCGGTAAGATCACCGAACTCCGGTGTACGTATTTACCCGAAAGTAAAAGCGGTAAGGATCTCTCCGGACTGAAAGTTCAGGGGACCCTGCACTGGGTAAGCATTGCCCACGCGATAAATATTGAGCTGCGTTTGTACGACCGCCTGTTTAAAGTGGAAAACCCCGGTATGGAAGAAGGGGATTTCAAGGATTATATAAACCCAGATTCTCTTCAGGTGCTTACCCATGCCTTTGCAGAACCCTCCCTTCGCAACGCAAAATTCAACGAAGGCTACCAGTTTATCCGGAAAGCTTATTTCTGTCTGGACAAGGATAGCTCCGAAGAAAAGATCATATTCAACAGAACCGTGAGTTTGAAAGATGCCTGGGCGAAAGAAGTTAAGAAAGGCTGAGCCTTTGCTGAAAAGTTGACGGTTGACGGATGACGGTTGACCGACATGAGGTGCGGATTCACCCCGGATATCGGTCAACCGTCATCCGTCAACAAATAAAATTGAATATCTATCTAATTATTCCCCCCACCGCCTCTCCGGCGCTGCTGCATATTCTTCATCCGCCAATCCTGGTATTTCTTAAAAAGATCATCGCCGAGCACAGACTGGATCCGGTGATCGGCCTGGTCGCTGATGTCTTTCATTTTGGATTTTTTATCGTCGGAACTCAGGGACTGATCCTGAAAGATTTCCCGGCGCTGGGGCATGAATTCCTGATTGATCGCCACAACGGAATCGGCCTGAATATCTGAAAGTTGCAAGTCCGTCTTTAACTTTTGTTTCATTTCCGCTGCCCGCGCAGAGGGATCTTTTTGGGCAACCGCGTTAAAGGAGGTGAAAAGGGCCATCATCAGGACGGCCCCGGTTATTATACGTTTCATACTTCTGGGTTTGTTGAATGATTACAGTTGCCAAACGCATGCCAGACCGTTTTATTTATTCACCCTTTATGCAGGCGGCAAAAGGCTTTGTGCGGCCGGATCAACATGGGGAAAATAACTTCAGTAAATTGCATGGATGAAGCAATACCAGGATCTGCTCAGACATATATTGGAAAAAGGCGTTTCGAAGGGTGACCGGACGGGTACGGGAACCTTAAGTTGCTTTGGTTACCAGATGCGGTTTGACCTGCGCGCAGGGTTTCCCCTGGTAACAACTAAAAAACTGCATCTGAAAAGCATCGTCTACGAACTGCTTTGGTTCCTGAAAGGAGATACAAACATTCAATATCTAAAGGAACATGGCGTAAGCATCTGGAACGAATGGGCCAACCCGGAAGGTGAACTGGGTCCGGTATATGGCAAGCAATGGAGAAGCTGGGCAGGGACGGATGGTACCGTAGTGGATCAGATCAGCGAAGTTATTCATCAGTTAAAAACAAACCCAAACAGCCGCCGTATGATCGTGAGCGCCTGGAACGTGGCGGAACTTCCAGAGATGGCTCTGATGCCCTGTCATGTTTTATTTCAGTTTTACGTATCCCCGCCCGATTCACCAGGCGAACGCGGAGTCCTCAGTTGCCAGCTCTACCAGCGCAGTGCTGATGTGTTTCTCGGCGTGCCCTTCAATATTGC
>DASRLM010000033.1:0-2296 GCA_035648455.1 Puia sp.
GATTATAGTAGCAAGATAGTATAAATATCCTGACGAATGACGCCGCGTGCCTCACGCATTTCTGGCAGGTTTGTTTACCTGCAAGGCCACTCCCATCTTTGCTGAATACCAGCGGCCTGATCCGAAAAGTTGAACGCATGAATCAGATCCAGGTTGTTGACCAGGGCTGTGCCCGGATCATCCGTTATCTTCCAGTATTTCCATGGTATGTCTGTCCCTGGCACCTTCGAAAAACCGGTCCAATACCTGCTGAAAGACAGGATCCGCGTGCGGCAGCGAAGCAAATAAAGTCATCGAAGATTTTAATTTCAGATCATCCGGACTGCCGAATATGCGGTTTGCGTCATTGCTGCCCAGGTGGAGCAGGGCACGGCAGATATCGGTCAGCCTCGGCCCCAACGCAGGATGCTGTAGAAATGCTTGTGCTTCGCCGATATTTTTTATCGCATAATATTTCGATGTTTCACTGGATCCAAGCCCCTGGATTTGCGGAAAAATAAACCACATCCAGTGCGTAACTTTTTGTCCGCGCCTGATTTCCGATAATGCCGCGGCATAGTCCGTCCGCTGGGCGTTAACGAATCTTTTCAGGAAGGTTTCCGGTGACATAAGATGCTGGGCATTATCAGAAAGTATACTAATATGATGCCATACCCAGCCGGTTTTTCATCGTGATACTTTCCACGCATAAACCTGGTGGCGGGAAATATTGGATTTGTTTGATTTGGTCCGTTAGTAATCAATAAATTGCAGAACTAAAAAAATAAACCTTCTAAACAGCATGAACAGATTCAAATTTGCCCCCGGCCCGGTTATTTTTATATTCAGCGTTGCCCTTCTGCTCACCGGTTGTAATTCCGGTTCAAATAAGCCCCGGGTTCTGGTTTTCACCAAAACAGCCGGTTATCATCATTCATCCATCGCCCAGGGCGTTCAGGCCATTCTTAAGCTGGGTGCTGAAAATAATTTTAATGTCGATACCACTTCAGATGCCGGGAAGTTTCAGGAAGACAGCCTGAAAAAATATGCGGCGATCGTATTCTTAAGCACGACGGGCGCCTTGCTCAACCAATACCAGCAGGCGGATTTCAAACGGTATATACAGGCCGGGGGCGGCTATGCCGGCATTCATGCGGCGACCGACGCGGAGTATGACTGGGGCTGGTATGGACGGCTTTCGGGTGGATATTTTAACGGCCATCCGCAGGAGCAGGAGGCCGTGATTAATGTCGAGGATTCAACCCATATATCAACCCAGCATTTACCCAGGCAATGGAAAAGGACCGATGAATGGTACAACTTTAAGGGTTTGAATAAAGACGTACATGTATTATTGACCATTGATGAAAAATCCTATAAGGGCGGAACAAACGGCGACTACCATCCCATGGCCTGGTATCATGAATTTGACGGGGGCAGGGCCTGGTATACCGAACTCGGACATACCGAAGAATCTTATGCGGATCCACTGTACCTGAAACATATCCTGGGCGGGATCGAATATGCGATCGGCAAAAATGCGCCGCTGGATTATTCCAAAGCAACGGCGTTGCGGGTGCCGGCTGAGAACCACTTTACTAAGACCATGCTGGTCAAAGGCCAGTTGTTTGAACCGACGGAAATGACCATCCTGCCAGACGGCGACATTCTTATTGCCCAGCGGCGGGGAGAATTTCTGCTGTATAAAAAGGAAACGAAAACCTTAAAACAGGTGGGTTTTCTGAAAGTATATTTTAAGGCGCTGACGCCAAAGGGATCTACAGAGGAAGGATTACTCGGCCTGCAGGCGGATCCTGATTATGCGTCCAATCATTATATATACTGCTATTACAGCGATCCGGGTTCAGCCATGGATCATTTGTCGAGATTCAGCTTTACTAATGACAGCCTGGACCTGAAGAGCGAAAAAGTCATCCTGCAGGTGGCGGAGACCCGGGAGATATGCTGTCATACCGGTGGTTCCATCGCTTTCGGAAAAGACCATAATCTTTTTCTTTCAACCGGTGATAACTCGACACCCTTTGATGAACACGGACAAAAGTATAATCTGCATTCCTTTGCTCCACTGGATGACCGGCCGGGATTTCAGCCCTACGATGCGCGCCGCAGCGCGGGTAACAGCAACGACCTGCGGGGCAAGATCATCCGGATACACATCAATCCGGATGGAACCTACAGCATTCCGGAAGGGAATCTATTTCCAAAGGGCAAGGAAAAAACCAGGCCCGAGATTTACGTGATGGGGGACCGCAATCCCTACCGGATCTCGGTGGACAAGAAGAACGATAATCTGTAC
>DASRLM010000034.1:0-2654 GCA_035648455.1 Puia sp.
GTGCACAAAAGTTACCGCAAACACCTTGCTTTCCACAACCTGCGGTGGCTGTTGACACATCCTGCGAACAGCCGGTTTACCCATATAAAGAAAGCCTTGTCCGCCTTATATTATATTCCGGCAGCATTCTTCGATAAAAGAAAACTGAACAAGCTGGAAAAAGCGGGTTCTCTTTAAATACAGCCTATGGACCTGAACGAACAGCGTGCAGCAGGAGCCTTTACAAAACAGTCCGGCGTTTTCGATTCGCTCTTTGCGGATAACAGCATCATTCAGTATAAACGGAAAAGAGTAAGGGATAAACTGGAAGAATATCTGCTTCCGGGCAGCCATATCCTGGAACTGAACAGCGGCACCGGCGAAGATGCCATCTGGTTAGCAGAAAAGGGTCACCGGGTACATGCGACCGACCTTTCCACGGGCATGCAGGAAGTACTTAGAAACAAGGTGTCCCTTAAAGGATTAGAGAATGCCATCAGTACGGAGTGCTGCTCATTTACCCGGTTGGATGCGCTGAAACAAAAAGGCCCCTACGATCTTATTTTCTCCAATTTCGCCGGACTCAATTGTACCGGAGAATTGACCGGGGTACTCCGGCGATTTGAAAGTTTATTGAATTCCGGGGGCCTGCTGATCCTGGTGATCATGCCCGGATTTTGTCTTTGGGAAACTGCGCTCCTGTTCAAAGGAAAGTTTCGCACGGCATTCAGAAGGGCCTTCAGCAAAAATGGCGTCGCCGCCCGCGTGGAAGGAGAAAAATTCACCTGCTGGTATTACAATCCCTCATTGATCACACGCACCCTAAACGATACATTCGATTTGTTAAGCCTGGAGGGACTTTGCAGCGTGGTGCCACCTTCTTACCTGGATCGTTTCCCGGAAAAACATCCGGTCCTGTATCAATTCCTGAAAAAAAAAGAAGAGCAGTTAAAAGACAAATGGCCCTGGAAACACTGGGGTGACTATTACATTATTTGTCTGAAGAAAAAAACCTGACCCGGCCGGCAGGATGTCTTGTGTTCCGGTACAACCTGATGAGATTATCCCCGTACAGATCGAGTATGTCCTTCTGAAAAAACTTAGGATTGGGTTTGGAAAAATGTTTTCCCGTTTTTAATCCCATCCTGTTGCCTTTTACGGAACGTTTTTCAAATGCTTCTTTTTTTTCCCATCGGCTGCTGGTTATCCGCATCAGATAGTTGTCCAGCCAGTCGCCCAGCCTCCCGTTAAAAACCGATTCCAGCATCCGTTTTAATCCCGAGTCTTTTCGCCGGAAATCCATATCAGTAATTTTCAAGCGATAGTTAGGATAAAAGCCACCAGTCCAGCTATTTTTCCGGAAAAATTCATGAAGGATGCCATTTCCGCAAACCGGCAGCAGGGTAATCAGTTCAATGGCCGTGTACAGATTTTTCTCTTCAATTTCAAGCGCCTCCTCATCGACGTAATAGTTCATGCAGTACCAGTGCTGCCGCCCAAAAATAAAACTGAATTTTTTAAATACATGCATCATCGTTCTGGCCACCCACAAGCGGTTGGCCCCGGTGATGATAAAATAATCTATATCCGCATCCTCCGCGGCGAAATTCTTGGATAAGGAACCCGAAATTCCAATAGCGCGTACATAGGGCACCTGGTAAAGAAAACGGGAAATCCGGCTTCCGGTCCGCAACAACGGCTGTGCCCGGAAATTTCCTTCGATCCTTCGCACCACGCGGCCATCATCGTTGTGTATGGAATAGTATTCACCAAACATAAACACCGATTTTTCTTCCAGCATTCCCTGTAAAGCCTCCGTAAGCGCTTCCGGGGTAACGGGCTGATCCAGAAAAGAAAATATCTCCTGCCTGGAAACCGGGTATTGGAAGAGATCAAAATAAGCGAGGACTTTCCAGATGCTATATCTCAAATTCACAGGCATATAGTTATGTTCCTTTTTAAAACGTTTTTTTTGCCGGCGGAGTTGCGTGAAGCACCAGCGCGTTTTAAAATGTCCGAACGAACAAGATCATCAGGCAACCACCCCGTTTTGAGATGCGTTTTACCTGTATCATTCATCCCGTGGGTGCCTTATGAATTTACGGGTTACGATTCAAATATGAAGGTAGTTTTCATAACCAGATCCACATTACTTACAGTAAAAGGAGGAGATACGATCCAGGTATTTCAAACGGCGAAACATCTGGCCCGGCTGGGTATTTCGGCAGATGTAAAACTTACCAGGGAAAAGATCGACTATGCCCACTATGATCTGTTGCATTTTTTCAATATCACCAGGCCCGCGGATATATTATTCCATATTCAGAAGGCAGGGAAACCGTTTGTGATCACAACCATTCTGATTGACTACAGCGATTTTGACAAACACTACCGGAAAGGAATGGCGGGTTTTTTTCTGCGTTTTTTATCCGCGGACAATCTGGAATACATCAAAACAATTGCGCGGTTCCTAAAGGGGCAGGACAGTCTCATGACGCGGTCCTATCTGTGGAAGGGACAACGCCGGTGCATCAAAGAAATATTGGGCCGTGCCGCCCTGCTTTTTTCGAATTCTCCCATGGAAACGAAACGGATTGACCAGCGATACGGCGTGAAAACGGACTGTGTGGCAGTATCCAATGGCGTGGATCCGGAGATGTTTGCCTACAATGATC
>DASRLM010000035.1:0-6055 GCA_035648455.1 Puia sp.
TCACTACATTATCTTCTGCGATGGGAAACTTTCGGCAGGGAATAAATTTTTTGAAAAACTGCCATTTGCGCTAAACAAGGGGGAAGGATTACTGGTGGAAATAGAGGAGATACCGCAAACCGCGGTATTTAAAAAAGGCATGAGCCTTGTACCCTGGAAGGATCATATATTCTGGGTGGGATCTTCCTATCAATGGGAATTTCCTGATCACCTGCCTTCGAAAAATTTTTATCAGGCTACGGAAAACTGGTTAAAGCACTTTCTCAAAGTTCCATATAAAATCATTGATCATTTTGCTGCGGTTCGTCCTGCCACCCTGGAAAGACGGCCCTTTGCAGGCTTTCATCCCCAATATGCCGGTATAGGAATTCTAAACGGATTGGGCACAAAGGGTTGTTCCCTGGCGCCCTATTTTGCTGCCCAGCTAGCAGAAAAAATCGCTGGTCATGGAGTTATAGATCCATTGGCAGATATAAAACGGTTTCAGAAAATTTTAATGAAATAGGGTGAGCCTGTTCTTTGGGTCCGGAGACAAAATGAACGTTAATGGCTAGTTTAAACTCACCGCTTCCCCTTTAACGGCTTTCAGCAGGAAGACGGCTTTTCCATCCCGTGTTTGTAAAGGATCCTGTTTTAAAAGCGTGGCCATCGCTTCGTAGAGTTCCGGCAGATCCTGCTTCAGGCATACGGGGTTTTCGAAAAAGGTTTCCACGGCTACCGCCCAGAACTCATGGTAGTTCACGGCCGCATATTCACCCAGCAGATTCCGGTTACCGCCCTGCATACTGTTGAAGATCGGGCGGGCCACCCTGGAGAAATTCTTAAATTCCTTCTTGAAATGCTTGTCTTCTTCCGTTTCTGTTATAAAAGTTACGTAAGCCAGGGCGTGACCCATTTCATGTAATCCCATGTTGCAATGGGGGGTTAATCCGCTGATGCCCCTGATGAAATTATCCCAGGACAGATAAATACCGCTCTGGTCCACGTGCCCCATAAAGGGCCGGGAATAGAATCCATAATGATAATCATCTTTAAGAACGAAAATGTTGTTGAAATAATTGAGCATGAATTTATCCAGGCCGAAAGTGAGCTGTATGGCCACGGCGCTGATCAGGATCGGCATTTCGGCGCTTTCCTCTACTTCGATGTAATGAAATTTGCGGGCCTTCTTAAAAAGGAAGGTGCGGAACAGGAACTTGCGCTGGTCTTCCAAACCCAGTTTGTTGTAAAAACGGATGTATTTCGATACAATGCTGTGGTAAAAGGTCTCGTTCGCAATGAAATTACGCTGCTGCCTGCGGATATAAAACCTGTTAAAAAGTGCTGAGAGGGTCCCATGCAGTATCAATACGCCCATCACCAGGGATACAATGATAATGATCTCCATAATGTCCTTTTTTCTTTTTGTGTGCTTCAGGTCGGTCGATCAGGGACAAATGGCCTTACATGGGTGTTGGATGGTTGGATGGAAAGAATTCAGGTAAGATTATGTTTACCTGTTAAAGTTTAATCAGAGGAGAGTGAATTGTACGGATGCTACAAGATAAAAACTATTTTTTAGAAATGAAAGTGGCCGGCACCTGTTTTTTAATTTTTTTTAAACGTTTTAGTGCTACGTGGCATTGCCCTACCTTTGCCCGCTGAATCAAGAGACCATTTATGTACAGAACACACGACTGTGGCGAGTTACGGCTGAAGGATGTTTCAAAAGAAGTTACCCTGGCCGGATGGGTGCAAAGCATTCGGAAGTTCGGCAGCATCAGTTTTATTGACCTGCGTGACCGTTATGGGATCACCCAGTTACTGATCGGAGAGGCGCTGAATGACAACCTGGCGGAAACGCCTCTGGGCCGGGAATTCGTAATTCAGGCCACCGGAACCGTGTCTGAAAGGTCAAATAAGAACCTGCAAATCCCAACGGGGGAAATTGAGATCAAAGTGAGCCGGTTTGCCATTTTGAACAAATCGGCGACCCCGCCCTTTACCATTCAGGATGATACCGACGGGGGAGATGATATCCGAATGAAATACCGGTACCTCGACCTGCGCCGGAACGAGCTAAAGAAAAACCTGGAACTGCGTTATGCCGTGAACCGGGCCGCAAGGGATTATTTGCACCAGCATCGGTTCATGGATATCGAAACACCTTTTCTGATCAAATCCACGCCTGAAGGGGCCCGCGATTTTGTGGTGCCTTCCCGCATGAACCCCGGTCAGTTTTACGCCCTTCCGCAGAGTCCGCAGACTTTTAAGCAACTGCTGATGGTGAGTGGTTACGACCGCTATTATCAGGTGGTAAAATGTTTTCGCGATGAGGATTTGAGGGCCGACCGCCAGCCGGAATTTACGCAGATCGACTGCGAAATGAGTTTTATTGAGCAGGATGATATTCTCCGGATGTTCGAAGAACTGATCAAATTTATTTTTAAACAGGTAAAAGGGATAGACTATAGCCATCCGGTGGAAAGAATGAGCTGGGAGGATGCTATGTGGAATTACGGGAACGATAAACCCGATATCCGCTTCGGAATGAAAGTAACCAACCTCAAATCCCCTTTAAAAAGAAATGGCGCCCGGGAAGCAGGGGGAGAGATTGTATCCCACGCCGGTTTTAACGTATTTGATCAGTCTGAAACGGTACTGGCCATCTCCGTTCCGGGAGCGGCTGCCTACACGCGCAAACAATTTGATTCCCTGACGGATTGGGTGAAACGCCCCCAGATCGGCATGCAGGGTTTGGTATATATCCGTTATAATGAAGATGGGACGCTGAAGAGCAGCATGGACAAATTTTATAATGAGGAAAGACTAACTGCCATCGCCGTTTTCTGCGGAGCAAAAAAAGGCGAGGCCATCCTGATCCTTGCCGGCAGGGAAGAAAAAACCCGGAAGGCCATCAGCGAATTGCGTTTGGAAATGGGCCAACAGCTGGAGCTGAGAAATAAAGAAGAATTTAAATTGTTGTGGGTGCTCGATTTTCCTTTATTTGAATACAGTGAGGAAGACAATCGCTGGGTAGCCCGTCATCATCCCTTTACCGCGCCTAAACCGGATCAGATTGCCGTGATGATCGACAATGATCCGGCCATTCGGCAGGCGGATCAATACCTGGACCATCCTTACGCCGGCATTAAAGCAAACGCTTACGATATGGTGCTGAACGGAAATGAGATCGGCGGTGGTTCCATCCGGATCTATCAACGGGAACTCCAGGAAAAAATGTTCGACGCGCTGGGCATGACCCGCGACGAGGCCAATCAGAAATTCGGATTCCTGCTGGGCGCTTTTGAATATGGAGCGCCGCCACACGGCGGAATCGCTTTTGGATTCGACAGACTCTGTGCCATCCTGGGCGGAAGTGAAAGCATCCGGGATTTTATTGCTTTTCCCAAAAACAACAGCGGCCGCGATGTGATGCTGGATGCCCCGTCAACCATAGACGATAAACAACTGAAGGAATTATACATTGAGGTTAAAAAGTAAAACAAGGAACCGCCTTTTTTACTTTTTAATCCCTACTCCGTAATCCGGATCGTTCCCCCGCCATTATACGAATGGTATTCCCCGTTGTACATGGCGTCTGCACTGATGGGGCCCATCCTGAACACGCCGGGGGAAACGGCGCGCACGGCATAATAATATGTCTGCCGGGCACCATGCAGGTTCACGAAGAGGTCATGTCCGTTTCCGTATCTCCGCCCGTACTGCTCAGCATGCCCTTCAAAATCTTCCTGCTTTTTTCTTCCGCCTTCACATTTTCAAATCCATGGGCCACGGTTAACGGGATATCGGATATTCATGCGGCTTGATGAGCGTCACCGTGATGTAGGCGTTGGGAATGGCCTCTGCGGATAGTTTCAGGTCAATGGTCGCCGTGCGGTTCACTACCTGTACATATGGGTAGCTGATGAGTTTGGCGGTCTCCAGGGTTACCAGTAAGCGGCCGTCAAATGGTGCTTTGAAAAGGGCCTTCACGCTTTCGCCGTTATAATACGATGTTTTATCCAGTTGAATATCCACATGTCCCTCATTATTGACTTCAAAGGATGTCTGGTCACTTCCCCAATATCCGTAACTGTAAAAGGCTTTGCTCACATAACTGTTTGCCCCGGCAAGGACCACCCGGATCTCATACTCACCGGGCGAACGCGGGGTAAAGCTAAAGGCTGTTTTTTCCCCGCTTACTGTGGTGGTGGCCGAAGTGTTGGCAAAACTTACGGAAGGCTCCAGTTCCCCGAAGCTGATGTTGTTCAGGTAGTCCTCCTGCAGGGTGCCGCCGATTTTTCCATGTATTCCTTTGTTCAGGGTCAGCTGGTAACTTTTGTCGGCACTAAACTGATCACTGTGGATCTGAAATCCGTTTTCTGTTATTTCCGTATTGAATTTTGCCGCAGGACTTATTTTTTCATAGGCCGCCAGATCGGTGTCATTCACCTGCTGGCTGGTGAACAGCTGGATGGTTCCCCCAATTCCTTCCTGGCTGGCCGTAACGTTGTTGATGTGCAGCACAAAAGGGGAAAATCAGATTGGTCAGCGCCGGCACTTCGTCTTTCGCATTGGTATAATCCAGGCCCACCAGGTTCCGATTACAGGCGAGTAAAAAAATAACGAGCCCGCAGGTTGTCCATATCGGAAGTTTTAAGCGCATAGTTGTGGGGGTTAATCGGTTTGCTGGCGTTAATATACAAAAAAGCATATCGCGGGAAACGCGTTGCCGATGGAAATATCTTCTTATTTTTACCAACATAAAATCTATCGGGGCTTATGGCTTATCAACTGCTCAAAGGGAAAAAGGGAATTATTTTCGGTGCGCTCGACGAAAAGTCGCTCGCCTGGAGAACAGCCTTGCGTTGTTATGAAGAAGGCGCCGCATTGGTGCTGACCAATGCCCCGGTTGCCCTGCGTCTGGGAGAGATCAACAAACTGGCTGCCGACGTGAAGGCCCCGGTGATCTCTGCCGATGTCACCAGCATGGAGGACCTGAAAAAACTTTTTGAAGGCGCCATGAATCATTTTGGCGGGAAAATTGATTTTATCCTGCATTCCGTGGGCATGAGCCTCAACATCAGAAAAAATAAACCGTATACGGGACTGGATTATGGATTTAACCAGAAAACACTGGATATATCTGCGATGTCGCTGCACCGCGTTTTACAGATCGCGTACGAAATGGATGCCCTCAATGATTGGGGAAGTGTGGTGGCGCTGAGTTATATTGCCGCACAGCGCGTGTTCCCGGATTATAATGAAATGGCTGATGCCAAGGCCCTGCTGGAAAGTGTGGCGCGGAATTTCGGATATTATTTCGGCATAAAGAATAAGGTCCGGATCAATACGGTATCCCAATCGCCAACCAAAACAACCGCCGGAAGCGGTGTAAAAAGTTTTGATGGATTTCAGGCTTATGCAGATAAAATGAGTCCGCTTGGCAATGCCAGTGCGGATGCCTGTGCAGGATATTGTGCCAGCTTATTCAGTGACCTGACCAGGATGGTGACCATGCAGAACCTGTTTCATGATGGCGGATTTTCTTTTACCGGCGTAACGGAAGCGGTTATTCTGGAAATGGAGAAAAATCATTCGGAGGTTGAAAAATAAAGATCAGCCTGATCTGAACAATTACCGGAAACCGGCCTTCCTGAAAAATAAAAATCCCTCCAAAGAGGGAATTTTTTTATCCTCAGAGGTGGCTGCTCAATATTCATCTTCATTAAAGAAGAAATCTTCCTGGCTGGGGTAATCCGGCCAAATATCATCTATCCCCTCATAAATCTCTCCTTCATCTTCCAGTTCCTGGAGGTTTTCAACCACTTCGATCGGAGCGCCCGAGCGGATGGCATAATCAATCAATTCGTCTTTGGTGGCGGGCCAGGGGGCGTCTTCGAGGTAACTGGCTAATTCGAGTGTCCAAAACATCTGTATTCCGGTATTTAATTTCTGAATGGTTATTAATAAGGTCAGATCAACGGGAGCCTCCCGGAGAATGGCGGAAAGGCTGCCTTTAATTTTTCGCAAAAGTAATTTTTATAATGAAACCACCAAATACCATTTATAC
>DASRLM010000036.1:0-2671 GCA_035648455.1 Puia sp.
GGTCCATAGCCTATCCGGAAATAATTTCCATTAGCCTCTCCCTGTCATTTTTATACGTTTCTATTTCCCCAATATGCTCCCTTACAAATTGCCTTAAATATTCATTTGGCGTTCCGGCATGGTTTGTCTGTTTGCTTTTGAGATTCAGCCTGACCGCCTGAAATGTTTTAATGGGCCCCCAGGGAATTCTCCACGGTCCGAGGAGAATGGATTTCAGTATGCCGGCATTATTTTCCTTATCCAGGACGGCTGGGCTGCGGATGACGATTTTACGTCTGAGACTGTTAAACAGGATAAAGCTTACTGACTGATTGATTCCGGAGCAGGGAGGGGATGCCGGCTAACCCAGGCAGAGGAGTGTTTCAGCATGCTGTGGCTTGTATTGTTGACCTCTAAGTCAATTTCTTCGTTTTTTGGTATGATAGATCTTGTGTTTGGTTACTCATTATTTATTTTAGGCGGTTTAAATTTCTGCATGGTACTGATCGGTGGTAGAAAACGAATTTTTGAGGAATCCCATTTTATGCATTTATAGTCATATTTAATCTTTCTAATTTTATAGTCAAGTACAAATGATTCCTCCTCTGTCGTTTTTCTGAATAGCCAACGGATATTATTTGCTTTAAAAATATCCCTGATTTCATAAAGTATTGGTGAATATAGAGTGTCTTTTGTAATGGCAATGACCGCCCTTGAGTCCGGCAGATTATTATTCATAATATTCAGGTCTATAAATGATTTAATGCTGGCGGCGGGTATTTGTATGAGGTCTTTTGGCTTCAGATTTATGAAATCTGGAGGAGTTGATGAATCGATTCCGGTTCCGCAGAGCCATCCGCGTCTTTCTCTTTGAAAATAAAATATAGCGGTGCTGTCAATGATGAAGTTATAGTCTGCGTAATAGGGATATAAAATGAATGGGGGCGCGGGAGGTTCATTAGGGCTTTTGACCGTTAAATCCTGATATTTTGGCAGGACAAACGTGAATTTATGCTTCTTGCCTGTATTTTCAGAACAGCCGGAACTATGCCTCCTCGTTATGATATTCCGGTACAGCAAGGAGAAGATGAACCTGGTTATTCGTATTTGCTTTCGGTAACGTTATCGCTGTTTTTTTTAAGAGGCTTTATTAACTTCACTATATTCGGTTATCAGAAACAGCGGATCTTCATCATTATTTACCAATTATATTTTCTGTGCGATAGCGGGCATTACCGGCTTCATGGAATTCATGTTCTATGGTATGGGAACGACCAAAATGGGCAAACATGATTTCGTAAGTTTTAGAATCCACCTGGCTTTCGTAATTGTATTCAGTACGATGTGGGGCTTAATTACCCATGAATGGAAGGGAAGCAGCAGGCGGACCCTGAGACTGATCTTCCTGGGTATTTTTACTTTAATGCTGTCTACGATAATAATGGGATTTGGAAACTATCTGACCTCGTTAGAGTAATTCAGGCTGCCCGTAAAGAAGGTCGGTAAAGAAAGTTCCGCATGATTGATGACTAATTTTAAATAGAAAATCAAAATGGGAAAAAGAAGGGATTTTATTAAAACAGGATTGATGGGCACAGCCGGAATGGCCATCGGGGGTATGGGCTTTAGCGCTAGATCCTATGCATCAATTATCGGCGCCAACGAAAACCTGAATATAGCCGTAATTGGTATTCATGGCAGGGGTGTTTCCCACATCGACGCCTGGTGCAGCCTGAAAAAGAGTCATCATGTACGGTTGAAAACGCTCTGCGATACCGATGAGCAGTTTTTTGGGCCCCGTTCCAAAATGGTGACCGATAAAGGTGGAGGGGTACCTTTAACAGAATGGGATATGCGTAAAGTATTGGACGATCCCGAAATTGATGCGGTGTCCTTCGCCGTCCCCAATCACTGGCATGCGTTGGGAACAATCTGGGCCTGTCAGGCAGGCAAACATGTTTACGTTGAAAAGCCGGCGATGCATGATATCTGGGAAGGCAGGAAGATGATTGAGGCATCCCGGAAATATAATAAACGGGTACAGGTCGGATTCCAAAACCGTTCGATTTCGAATGTTATAGAAGCGATTAAATTCCTTCATGAAGGCGGTATCGGCAAGGTATACATGGCACGCGGCCTGTGTATAAAACCCCGGGATTCATTTGGTATTGCAAAAGACAGTACACCACCCACCACCTTGCACTATGACCGGTGGTTAGGGCCTGCTACTTATCGACCCTATAACGAAAAACGGAGCCATTATAACTGGCATTGGTTTTGGGATACCGGCAACGGTGATACCGGAAACCAGGGACCGCATCAGTTTGATATTGCCCGTTGGGGACTCAATAAAAATGAACACCCAGTTTCCATCTATTCTGCCGGTGGTATCTATGGCATTAATCCTGATGAATGCGCGCAGGAAACGCCAAATACACAAACGTCCGTATTTAAATATGAGGATGGGGCGATGGTTGAGTTTGAAACCAGAGGCCGCTACTCCAACAGTGAATCAAGCCTTCATACTACGATCGGAAACATATTCTATGGAACGGAGGGATACCTCGAGCTCGATGGCGGAACCTGGAAAGCATTTCGCAAACAGGAGACCGAATCTTTTGCAGGCTCAAAACCAGGAACAGAAAACAAGAATGAAGACGTCTCCCGCGTCGGCTCCAGTGATGCCGCTCAT
>DASRLM010000037.1:0-4524 GCA_035648455.1 Puia sp.
ATGGTTTTTTAAAATTAAACCGATGACCCATTTTAAAAGTGATCAGGAGCTCTTTACTTTCATTCGTCAACACCTATACGTGGCATCCGTATGCGACATTCTGGATGAGATGGGATACCGGAACCAGGCGATGCATCAGCGTCTGCGCCCGCTGCTGGCCGATATCCGCAATTGCGGTTTTGTCGGGAGGGCCCGTACCTTACACTGGATTGAAACCGATACCATCATTGAAAATGATCCTTACGGGCTTGAAATTGAAGCCATGGATTCACTCCGGGAAGGCGACGTGGTGGTGCATTCAACCGATTATAACGGAACGAATGCACCCTGGGGTGAACTCATGTCGACGATATCAAAGAGCAAAGGTGTTGTCGGATGTGTTTGTGACAGCCAGGTGAGGGATTGCATTAAAATCATGGAAATGCATTTCCCCGTATTTTATGCTGGTATAAGGCCGCTGGATTCAAAGGGAAGGGGTATGGTGGTTGGTTATGACGTTCCGGTTGAATGCGGGAATGTGCTGGTGAATCCGGGGGACCTGATCTATTCCGACTTTGATGGCATCGTGGTGGTGCCGAAAGGCATTGAATCGGAAGTGTTTCACCGGGCCAAGGAGAAAGTGGAAAATGAAAATCATTCGAGGCGGGAACTCCTGAATGGAAGGTCGTTGCGTGAGGTCTATGATAAATATAAATCCCTCTGACCCTGAAAAGCGAATAAGATTTTTTATGGATTCGTTTAAACCCATTTTTTCCTGTTTATGCTGGCAATAAAATCCCGAAAAATTGCAGACTGGTCGCTGGTGATCATTATTAACTTTATGTGGGCAACCCAGGTACCCGTGATCCGCCTGATCGGAGATGCCTATGGATCCATTACCGTGGCTTTCATACCCATGATCCTGAGCACCCTGATTTTTTTACCGGTTTTGTGGATGGAAAACAAAAGGCGCAAAGTAAAAATGAAATGGCGCTGGCGGGATTTGCGTTATTTTATGCTGCCCGGCCTGATTGGTGTTTTCCTGATGCAATACTTGTACACCCTCGGATCCCGGATGACCCTGGCTGCCAACGCAGGCATAATTACCCTGACCATTCCCGTTATAGTGGCTGTTTTCGCTTCGGTTCTGCTGAAAGAAAAATTGAACATCGTGAGGATACTGAGTTTCGTACTGGCGCTGGCGGGCGTTCTGATGACCTCTCTTTCTGACATTTCCGGCGCCAATTTTAAACAGGGTAGTTATTTGGGCGGCAACCTGATTTTTCTGTTCGCCTGTTGTTGCTGTGGTTTTTACAATACCTATTGCAAATTGCTGGTGGATAAAGGATTCACCGAACTGGAAATCCTGGTTTATGGATCCGTCATCGGCAGTATCGCCAGCATTCCTTTACTGATCTGGGTTGAACCTTTTCATTATTCGGCGTTTATACACAGTGGAAAGCTGGCATTATTCGGCATGCTGGAACTCAGTTTAATCGTCTATGGCATTTCGATGTTGTTGTTTTTTTATATATTGAAAAGAATGGACGTGACCCAGGCCATTCTGGGAACTTATTTATTGCCTTTTTTTATAGGCCTGCTGGGAGTTTTACTATTGAATGAAAAAATCACTTTTCTGATGTTCGCCGGTGGGACCCTGATTTTACTCAGCACCCTGATGGTTACCATTTATGAAAACACTTTATTAAAAATGATCTCAAAATGAGTTGGAATGAAAATTACTGATGTCCGGGCCATTGAATTAAAACTTCCTGAAATTTCCAGCGCCGCCGATGGTACACAGGATGACCTGATCATTGTGGTGGAAACCGATGAGGGTATTACCGGTTACGGAGAAGTGGATACCGCTCCCGGCGTAGGGAAGGCCATTGTAGAGGCGCATATGTCCCATGGAACCTGTTATGGGTTGCGCGAAGTGGTTAAAGGATCCGATCCATTTGACAACGAGCAGATCTGGAACGATATGTGGGCAAAAACATATTACTATGGCCGAAGCGGTCCCGTAATGCATGTGATGAGTGGCATTGACATGGCGATCTGGGACATCATGGGCAAGGCAACGGGAAAGCCCGTGCATAAATTATTGGGTGGAAGTTATACGGATAAGGTGCGGGCTTATGCGAGCGCATTGATGCCGGAAAATAAGGAGACCGTAAAAAAGATGGTTGAATCCTATGTTTCCCAGGGCTTCACGGCGATCAAGTTTGGGTGGGGACCCCTGGGTTACGATGTGCATTTCGATATTGAACTGATCCGGACGGCGCGCCAGGCAGCCGGCGATGATGTGGAAATCATGATCGACATCGGTAAAAGATACCGGCTGAAACAGGCCATGTACGTGGCCAGGGCGCTGGAACAATTGAATATTTACTGGCTGGAGGAACCGCTGCCCGCAGAAGATTATGCCGGATACCGGAAACTGACCGAATCTACCACCATGCGGATTGCAACCGGGGAGGAAGAAAGCGGCCGGCAGGCCTTTGCGCGCCTGATCAATGAAACCCATGTGGATGTGATCCAGCCCGATATGTCCCGTTGCGGAGGATTGACGGAAGCCCGGAAGATCGCCACCCTGGCGGCCGATCAAAACCTGCTTTGCGTTCCTCATGCTTTCAAAACGGGTGTGCTGGTTGCGGCTTCGATTCAACTGATCGCTGCCATACCCAATGCTCCTTTTCTGGAATTTTCCGTTACCGAATCTGCCATCCGGAAGGAGTTGCTGATCAATCCTTTTATACAGAAAGGGGGTTATGTGGATGTTCCCCAAAAACCCGGACTGGGTATTGAACTGAATCCGGATGTGATCAAAAAATATGGAATGCCAAAATAACTTCTGAAAAATGAATTCCATGACTCAGATGATTTCACGGTTAGGGAAACTGAAACAAATTAAAAAAGCGAAACAGGTGGATGCCTTTTTAGTCACCGCGTCATCCTCTGTAAAATACTTCAGCGGATATTTTTTTTATTTTGAATATGGCGTTTCCCCTTTTCACCTGCTGCCGGCCATACTGATGGTTGCCCCGGATCAGGATGCATGCCTGGTTCTGGCTGACAACGAAATGGGCCAGGTTCCTTTCCTCGATCCGCTCCTCCGGGTGAGCGCGTACGAAAGTTATACTTTCGAAACGGTGCCTGATCCCATCGGGTCCTGTTTAAAAAAACTTTGCGAATTCATTGATCAGAATAACCTCGGTTCTTCCCGGGTGGGCATAGAGCAGTCGGCTTTTCCATACGCCATCCCGAATTCGTTAAAGGATCTGTATCCGTTGCTGGAGTGGGTGGATGTGGGTCCGGAAATAGATCATTGCAAACTGATCAAAGATGAAGACGAAATCGATTTTATCCGCCGGGCTGCGGCATTGGCAGATATAGGTCAGGCGGCGGTTTTAAAATATGCCGCTCCGGGTATCACTGAGCTGGAACTTTTTTCCCTGGCACACCGGGATATGGAAGCGGCCATCGGCTACCGGGTTCCGTTAATGTCTGATCTGAGCAGTGGAGCCAATACCAATGGTGGCGGGGGTATGCCTACAAATAAAATAATCGAATCCGGTGACCTGATCCTCTCTGATTTCCAGCCCTGCCTTCAGGGATACTGGGGTGATTCCTGCAACAGCATGGTCATCGGCAGCTCCACAAAAGAGCAAAAGGAAACATTTATCCTGGTCAGGGAGGCGCTGGAGATCGGGATCGCGGCCATTAAGCCGGGCGTTCAGGCGAAAACGGTGGACCGGCTGATGCGCGATCACATCGGAAATTATCCCCATCACAGCGGTCACAGCTTGGGTACTGCTTACCATGAATCTCCCCGTATCACCCCGTATAATGCCATGGTGTTGGTGCCGGGGATGCTGATTGCGCTGGAACCGGCCATATACCGGGAACAATATGGTATCCGGCTGGAACACCTGGTGCTCGTGACGTCAACGGGATGTGAAGTGATCACCCAATTTCAGCATCGTTTTGAACAGTAATATCGCACATGAAACTTGAAGAAAACATCCACTACATGGGCTGGCCGGATTGCCTGCGTTTAAGCAATTCCGAAACAGAGATCGTGATCGCAACAGTTATCGGCCCGCGCATTCTCCGGTTCGGATTCATCGGGGGACAGAATATTTTTTATCTTTCTGCGGAAGACCAGGGAAAAAGAGGCGGGGACAACTGGCGTATATACGGTGGCCATCGTTTATGGCTTGCACCGGAAGCTATTCCGGGATCCTATGCGCCTGACAATGATCCGGTCACCTACCGGTATGATCAGCAAATACTGAAAATCACCCAATCCAAAGATCCAGGCACTGGGATGGTGAAGGAAATGGAAATCAGCCTTTCCCCCGATTCAAATCAGGTGACCGTTCTCCACCGCCTGATCAATCAAAATCTCCGGGATGTGAAATTATCCGCCTGGGCCCTGTCTGCCCTGGCCCCGGGAGGCAGAGCCATCATTCCCCAGGAGCCCTTTGGCGAAGGCGATGCCTATTTATTACCCACCCGCTCGCTGGCCCTTTGGAGCTATAC
>DASRLM010000038.1:0-7909 GCA_035648455.1 Puia sp.
CGGGTACGGGGAATGGCGGCGTCATACCCAGGAGATGGCAGTATCCCACCAATGAAATCACGGCCAATGGTGCGAACTACCAGGCAGCTTTACAATCGCAGTATGGCGGAAACGATGATATTAATCAGGATGTTTGGCTGGTTAAATAACTTTTTGGTCAGTTAGTGATCATTAAGAACGGTGCAGATTATTAGTTTATCAACACGATTGTAAATCAGTAATGACGAATATTTCGACGAAGGCATTCTCGGTAAATGGAAAAACATATCAGCCTGCAGCAAAACCGATCGTGGTGATATGTATGGATGGATCGGCAGATGAATATTTAGACAACACCCTGGCGTTTGACCGCATGCCCAATCTGAAAAAGATGTCGATGACCGGCTACCGGGGCATGGTGCGGGGCGCATTGCCGTCCTTTACGAACGTGAATAATTCTTCGATCGTGACTGGTGTTTCCCCGGCGGTGCATGGGATCTGCGGCAACTTCTTTTATGATGTGGCCAAAGATCAGGAAGTGATGATGAATTCATCGGAATACCTGCGCACGGACACCATACTGGCTGCTGCTGCAGATGCCGGAAGGAAAGTGGCCGTTGTTACGGCTAAAGAAAAGCTGAGGGATATTCTTTCCTATAAATTAAAGGGCATTGCCTTCTCTGCCGAAAAGGCAAACCAGGCAAAGCCGGAAACGCATGGCATTGGTGATGTCGAGTCCGTTGTTGGCCGGAAAACACCACCTATTTACAGCGCCGATGCCAGCTTATTTGTTCTGCGGGCGGGTGTTGCCTTAATCGAAAAGGGGCTGGCGGATTTTCTTTATCTGTCCCTCACGGATTATATGCAACACACCTTTGCACCCGACACAGAAGAGTCCCTGGCTTTTTATGAAGCGCAGGACAAGGAGCTGGGAAAAATGCTTGCCCTGGGTGCCATCATAGGTGCCACCGCGGATCACGGCATGAATGCCAAAATAAAAGCAGACGGCTCGCCGAATGTATTATTTGTGGAGACCATGCTGAAGGAAAAGTTTGGCGAAGGCTTCCGGGTGATCTGCCCGATCACGGATCCTTATGTGAAACATCACGGCGCCCTGGGCTCTTATGTAGTGGTTCATCTGAGCGACGTTTCCAAAGTCATCGAAGTAAAAAAATGGCTGGCCGTTCAACCGGGTATAACCGAAGTGTACGATAAGGAAATCGGTTGCCGTTTGCTGGAGCAACCGGCGGACCGGACCGGTGATCTCATCGTTTTATCCGGCCGCGATGTAGTGCTGGGGAAAACACCGGCCCATCACGACCTGAAAGCATTGGATGGTACCCTGCGTTCACACGGCGGCAGATATGAGGAAATGGTACCCCTGGTTATTTCCCACCCTTTGAACAAAATCTACAGGTTAAGGGCCGCAGGGGATCCCAGGAATTTTGACGTGTTTGATTTTGCCATAAACGGAACCAATTAAAATCGTGTGTATGAGTATAGCAACCGATGCGCAGGCATCAAAAAAGAGCGTGGCAGAAAACGAACACGATAAATCCGTGATCAACCTAAATTGCTGGGTGGGCGGTAAACCGGTGATTTCTGAAAACATACTGACAGTTTACAGTCCTTACGACCGCCGGATCGTAGGTACCATTCCCCTCGCCAATGCCTCCCATACAGAACTGGCCATCACAACGGCGCTCAAAGGCGGTCCCCGGTTATCGCGGTTCGAGCGGTACAGCATCCTTGAAAAAACCAGGCAATTGCTGCTGGAACGCAAAGAGGAATTTGCACAGACCATCAGTGCGGAATCGGGACTGGCCATAAAAGAAGGGCGCTATGAAACAGGTCGTGCACACGATGTATTGATGTTTGCCGCCATGGAATGTCTGAAGGACGACGGACAGGTTTTTTCCTGCGATGTTTCACCCACCGGGAAAGCCAGAAAAATATTCACCATCCGGGAACCCCTGAACCTGGCCGTGGCCATCACACCATTCAATCATCCCCTGAACCAGGTGGTGCACAAAATTGCACCGGCCATTGCCGCCGGAACGCCGGTGATATTAAAACCATCTGAAAAGACCCCTTTAACGGCCATCAAACTGGTGGAGATGTTATACCAGGCCGGATTGCCGCATTATATGCTGAGTGTTTTACTGGGCCCGACAAAAGAGGTAGCAGAAATCCTGGTGAAAGATGAACGCATTGACCTGGTTTCTTTCACCGGCAGTGTGGCCGTGGGGAAACGGATCGCCCAAACGGCTGGCTATAAAAAAGTCATCCTGGAACTCGGCGGAAATGATCCGCTGATCATCCTGGAAGATGCCGATATGGACCTGGCGGTAACCCTTGCTGCTGAAGGATCTTACCGTAACTCGGGCCAGCGCTGTACGGCGGTAAAAAGAATACTGGTGCAGGAGAGCATCCGCGAAGCCTTCACCAAAAAGTTTTTAGAAAAATCGAAAGAATATACCTGTGGCGATCCTGCTGATCCCGCAACAAAAGTAGGAACCGTAATTGACGAACAGGCCGCCATCTATCTGGAATCCGTAGTGAAGAAGGCTGTGGAGCAGGGCGCCAAAGTATTGCTGGGCGGGAAAAGAACCGGCGCGCTGATGGAGCCCACCGTGATCACCGATGTTCCGCGCGACGCGCAGATGGTGATGCAGGAATCTTTCGGTCCGCTGGCTCCCATTCTCGGTTTTAAAGACATCGACGACGCCATAGCCTTATCCAACTCCACGGATTTCGGATTGTCCTCCGGAATAGTAACCAAAAACATGGAACACGCCATCCGTTTTGTAAAGGAACTCAAAGTGGGTACCGTGAACATCAACGAAGTGCCGGGCTACCGGATCGAATGCTCGCCTTTCGGCGGCATCAAGGATTCCGGACTGGGCATCAAAGAAGGCGTGATAGAAGCCATAAAATGTTTCAGCTTTGTGAAAACATTTTCCATGGCCTGGTAAATAAACAGCTTTATAAAATGAAAGCCGATGTGGTAATCATAGGCGGGGGTATTTTTGGATGTTCCATTGCCTATTATTATACCAGGAATAATCCGGGTAAAAAAGTGGTTGTACTGGAAAGGAACGAGCTGTGCCATGCAGCCACAAGCCGTGCTGCAGCCCTTGTTACGCGGATCAGGACAAAAAAACATTTCGTTCCCTTGTCGCTGGAAACCTACCGTGTGATTCCGGAAATGGAAAAGCAGCTGGGTGAAAGTCTGGATATGAAATACGTGGGCGTGATGCACGTGGCCGCCAGCGAAACCAGTGAGGCTTCACTTGAGGAACTGCTCCGGATCGCTGCTGAATTCGGACAGCCGGCGGAATATATTTCCCATAAAAAAGCGCAGCAATTATCTCCCTGGTTAAGGGTGGATGAAGCCAGGAAAATTGCTTTCCTGCCCGGAGAAGCCTACTGTGATCCCTACCTGCTGGGTACTTTTTTCGGTCGCGCCGCCAAACTGCAAGGCGCCGAATTTCACGTGGGCGTTGAGGGCCGGGAACTGATGATGGAAAACGATACGGTGACGGGCGTCAAAACATCCGCAGGAACCATCCTGTCCGACATGGTGGTGATTGCTGCCGGCGCGTGGTCGCCTGTGCTGGCCGCGCAGGCAGGAATTGGTTTGCCCATGGCGCCGGTCAGGAGCCAGTACTGGATCACGGAAAAGAAAGACATCTTCCCGGTAAACTCACCCATCGTTCTGCTTCCTGAAGTACAGGCCTACGCCCGGCCGGAAGGCGGCAGTTTATTATTCGGTATCCGTGAAAAAAAATCTTTCAGTGCATCGCCAAAAAATATACCGGCAGACCTCAGTGAATATGCATTCAGTCCCGACAAAGGCATGGCCGACCTGATGGAAGTGATCGGCAGCCTGGCGCGTTTCTTTCCATCGGTATATGATGTGGGCATGAAATATTATATGGCCGGATTTTCCGGGTATACGCCGGACAATAATTTAACCATGGGCGTACCGGCTTCCGTGCAGCATTTACTCATCGCCACGGGTTGTGTGGGAGCGGGCATATCCGTATCCGGCGGGGTGGGGCTGGCCTTTGCAGAACTGGCAGCGGGAAGGCCGAATCCATTTGATTTTTCCCATTTTGATCTGGACCGGTTTGGCCCGGTTGATCCATTCAGTTCCGCATGGCTGGATAGATGCGCCATGGCGCGGTCAACTAAAGTGAGCGGATGATTTTTTGCATTGGCTTTAATCTGATCATTATAAAAAGAATACCATGAGCATAAAAAAACTACTGTTTACACCGGGACCACTCACAACATCCAGAACGGTAAAAGAAGCCATGCTGGAAGATGTCGGTTCCAGGGATCATTCCTTTGTGAGCGCGGTTAAAGAGATCGGCAGCGAACTGATGCGCATCGGCCATATTTCGAAAGAGGAAGGATATGAATGTGTGATCATGCAGGGTTCGGGAACCTTCGGCATTGAAAGTGTGGTAAGCAGTGTGGTTAAAAAGAATGATGTGCTGCTGGTGCTCGTGAATGGCGCCTATGGGGAACGCATCGTGAAGATGGCCGTTATTCACCAGCTGAATCACCAGGTATTGCGGTTCGAAGAAGACGCCATCGTTACGCCGGAGGCCACCCGGAAATATCTTCAGGCACATCCGGAGGTCACCCATGTGGCCTGCATACACAGCGAAACAACCACCGGCTTATTCAATCCGATAAAAGAAATCGGCGCGGAATGTAAAAAACAAAATGCCATATTCATTGTGGATGCCATGAGCAGTTTTGGGGGCATCGAACTGGATATAAAAGAAAACCAGATTGATTTCCTCGTATCTTCTTCCAATAAATGCATTGAAGGCGTACCGGGTTTTGCTTTTGTCTTGTGTAAAAATGCAGAACTGGCCAAAGCAAAAGGACAGGCCCGGAGCCTGAGCCTCGATCTCTATGATCAGTGGAAGGGACTGGAGACCAATGGTCAGTTCCGGTTTACACCACCCACATTGAGTGTAATGGCTTTCCGCCAGGCCCTGAAAGAACTGGATTCGGAGGGAGGGATAAGTGCAAGGGAAAAACGGTACAGGGCGAATAAAAATGTGCTGGATAAAGGCATGCAGGAACTGGGATTTGCGCAATACCTGGACAAGGAAATTCAGGGTTATATCATCACTTCATTCCTGTATCCGGAAGATCCGAATTTTAATTTTGACCGGTTCTACAATAAACTGAACGATCGCGGATTTGTGATCTATCCCGGCAAACTGAGTAAGGCCAACGCTTTCCGCATAGGAAATATCGGACAAATATTTCCGGAAGATGTGAAGGCACTGATAACAGCCATCAAAGAAGTGCTGACAGAAGAAAAGATTGTCATGAGGGTAACAGCGTAACCATAAATATTTTATTTTTACCGCTGAACGTGCATGCACAAAAATAAATCAACTATGGAGAAAGCATACAACCCGGGCCAGGTAAGCAGGGATCTGCAGGTCTTATTTGAAAAATATGGGGATGAAGATTATGATGGCGAACCTGTTTCCCAGACTTCGCACATGGTGCAATGTGCCATGCAGGCGCAAAGCGAGGGGGCCGATGTGGAATTGGTGCTTGGCGCCTTTCTGCATGATATCGGTCATTTGCTTAAACACGAGCAGGAAACCGAAGCCATGGGTGATTTTGGTGTGGTGAACCATGAAGGCATTGGCGCGAAATACCTGGCCGATCGCGGATTTTCAGCCAGGATCTGTGCCGTGGTGGACAAACATGTGGATGCCAAAAGATATCTGGTTACCGCTAAGCCGGGGTATAAAGAAAAATTGTCGCTCGCGAGTCTGAAAACGCTGGAATACCAGGGCGGCCCGATGAATGAAGCCGAGGCAGCAGCATTTGAAAAACAACCTTATTTCGAGGACATCATCCGCGTACGGTTCTGGGATGAAGGCGCAAAGGACCGGGAGTTGAAAACGGTTCCCATGAAAGAATACATTAAGGACGTTGAAAATTATTTAATGGAACGCAATGCGTCCAGTTGAATTCCCGCCGTCATTTTTTACAAAAGATAACCGCATCGGCCATTGGCGTCTCTATCTTACCGGGAAAACTGCTGGCTGGCAACTTCCCATTTACATTTGCTCCATTCGAACAATCGCTGGCCGGTCAATGGCAATTCCGTCTGGATCCTGACAATACAGGAATTTCAGAGAGCTGGTTCGATCATCCATTGCCGGATTTGATTTCTTTGCCGGGCTCCTGCGAGCAGGCGGGATATGGCATAAAAACAACGGTTCCTGAAGCAGACCGGTTAACCCGGTCTTTTCTGTATGAAGGAGCGGCCTGGTATCAGAAGGAGGTGAGCGTACCGGAATCCTGGTCAGGAAAGCGGGTGGAATTATTTCTGGAAAGATGTCACTGGGAGTCCTCCGTTTGGCTGGATGGAAAGCCTTATGGTCAGCAGTCCAGCTTATCCGCTCCCCATCTGTACGACGTCGGGATCATTTCAGCAGGCCGGCATACCCTGACCATACGAATGGATAACCGCTACAAACTACCCATCGGCAGATGGGGATTTGCCATTACAGAAGATGGGCAGGGAAACTGGAACGGGATCATTGGAAAAATAATTTTGAGGGCAACAGAACCGGTTTGGATACGGCAGGTGCAGGTGTACCAGGATCATTTGCAGGTACAGATCGGGAATGCCAGCGGCGAACAGCAGCAGGGCAGCCTGATGCAGCAAAAAGTGACCATTCCCGTGGAAGGATGTCTGCTTACTATTCCCTTTCAACCCCGCACGTCGTACTGGGACGAGTTTTCTCCGCAGATGCATGCGTTGACGCTTGTTCTCCATGCCGGCACGAATACCGATATAAAAACGGTTCCTTATGGCATCCGCCTGCTCACTGCAGAAAAAGGACAGTTCCGGATCAACGGGCGGCCGGTGATCATGCGCGGACCCGTAAATGAATGCGTATACCCATTGACGGGATATCCCCCCATGGATAAAGGGGCCTGGATGCGTGTTTTGCAAATCTGCAGGAGCTATGGATTTAATTTTATGCGGTTTAATTCCTGGTGCCCGCCGGAAGCCGCTTTTGAAGCGGCCGACGAATTGGGCATGTTCCTGCAAATTGAAATTCCGTTCTGGTCATCCGGTGCCCCCGAATATGGAGAAGATGAAAAACGTGATCAGTTCCTGCTGGATGAACTGAATATTATACTCGACACCTACGGAAATCATCCTTCGTTTGCCTTTATGGCCATGGGCAATGAATCCGGCGGCCCGATGAATATACTGGTCAATAAGGGCAGAAAGAAGGATGGCCGCCGCCTTTACCGCTGTCAGCATGGAGATGTAAAAGAAAATGGCGACTATGCGGAAAGGGGAACCGAAATTGGTCAGCGTGGAGTAAACGGCCCCCGCACCGATTGGGACCGCTGGTCCCTGACCAATGATCCGGAAACGCGTAAATACGAACAGCTCGATTTGCCGACGCTGGCGCATGAAGTGGGACAATGGGCCAGCTACCCGGATTTTGATCAGCTATCCAAATTCACGGGAACATTAAGGCCATTTAATTATGAACGCTTTCGCGATTCACTGGCCGGTCATCACATGCTGGATCAGAATAAAGTGTTTGCCCTGGCCAGCGGCCGTTTTGCGGTGTCATTGTATAAGGAAGAAATTGAAGCCTGTTTGCGGACCTATCCCCACGGTGGATTTCAAATAGTGGAGGCAAGGGATTTCCCGGGTGAAGGATGCGCGATCATCGGATGGCTGGATGCCTTCTGGGATTCGAAAGGTCTGATTACACCGGAGGCTTTTCGCCGGTTTTGCGGGCCAACCGTTTGTCTACTGCGCATGCCCAAAAGAATTTATACCAGCCAGAACGAGTTTGTGGCAAAGGCGGAGATCTCCCATTTCGGCGCCCGTGATATTTCTTCCGGG
>DASRLM010000039.1:0-4749 GCA_035648455.1 Puia sp.
GCCCGGGACGCAGCGTCCCCGTTTCCGTTACAGGCGGCGAGGGAAACGGCGACAACGAGCATGGTCATCAATTTTTTCATCCGTGAATATATTTGTTGCGCTAAGTTATAGGGTTTTGCGAGAAGGGCAAATTTTTCCGCAGGCGGGATACACATCAGGAACACTATTTCTTCCTGAAATAAATCCGGATGGGAACCCCTTCAAAAGGAAAACTTTTCCTCAACTGGTTCTCCAGATAATTGCGGTAGGGCTGTTTGATATCTTCGGGGTAATTGCTAAAAAAAGCAAAAGACGGAACGGGTGTTGGCAATTGCGAAACATATTTGATCTTGACGGAATTTCCACGGACCACCGGTGCATGGTAGGCTTCCACGGCTTTCAGCATCACATCGTTGAGCTTGGATGTCGGGATTTTCCGTTGTCTGTTTTCATAAACTTCCAGGGCGGTTTCGATCACTTTGAATATGCGCGTTTTTTCTTTGGCGGAAATAAAGAGGATGGGCAGGTCCGTAAATGGTGCAAAACGCTCTTTGAGTTGTTTGGCATAATCGCGGGACGTATTGGTTTCTTTATCCATGATATCCCATTTATTCACGGCGACCACAATGCCCTTTCCTTTTTTAACAGCGAGACTGAATATATTCAGATCCTGGGCGGTTAAGCCTTTTTCCGCATCCAGCATCAACAGGCAGACATCGGCTTCATCCATGGCCTTGATGGCGCGGATCACGGAATAGAATTCCAGGTCCTCGTGCACCTTAGTCTTTCTCCGTATACCCGCGGTATCAATCAGCATGAATTCCTTTTGAAATAAATTATAATGGGTGTGGATGCTGTCCCGTGTGGTGCCGGCAATCTCACTCACAATGGTGCGCTCGCTGCCCACCAGGGCATTTAACAAAGACGACTTGCCCACGTTCGGCTGGCCGATGATGGCAAACTTTGGCAACTGGGAGTTGATCTCCGAGGGATCTGTATCCGGTATCAGGGCGGAAATGGCATCCAGTAATTCGCCTGTTCCGCTGCCCGTCATGGCGGAGATGAAAAAGATATTGTCAAAACCCATGCTGTAAAATTCGGCGGCCTCCAGGAGGCGGTCGCTGTTGTCCACTTTATTCACCACCAGAAACACCGGTTTGGTTGACCGGCGCAGAACATCTGCCATGGCCTCGTCCAGCGTGGTTATGCCGGTGGCGGTATCCGTCATGAATATGATGGCATGTGCCTCTTCCACAGCTATCATGACCTGTTTTTTGATTTCCTGCTCAAATACATCTTGACTTTCCGGCACAAAACCGCCGGTATCGATCACATTAAACGATTTTCCATTCCAGTCGGAAATACCATATTGCCTGTCCCGCGTCACCCCGCTCTGATCATCCACGATGGCCTTTCTCTGTTCGAGGAGGCGGTTAAATAGTGTACTCTTTCCCACGTTGGGCCTTCCTGTAATCGCTACCGTAAATCCGGACATCTTTTAAATAATATTTTTATAATCTAATATCCATATTCCCGGAGGTGTAATTCATTGTCGCGCCACTTCGGACGGACCTTCACAAACAATTCCAGGAACACTTTTCTGCCAATGAAAGCTTCTATATCCTTTCTGGCCTCTGTTCCCAGTTTCCGGATCATCTTTCCACCCTCTCCCAGGAGGATTCCCTTCTGCGTTTCCCGCTGCACGATGATGTCGGCCTGAATTTTAGTCAGGCTTTCCTTTTCTTTATATTCCTGTATCAGCACCGTGCTGTGGTAGGGAATCTCATCTTCATATAAACTGAAAATCTTTTCCCGGATCAGTTCGGAAACAAAAAACTTCACAGGCCGGTCGGTCATTTCCTCGCCGTCAAAAAAGGGCTCTCCTTCGGGAAGCCAGTGAATGATGCGCTTCAGCAGCTCATCCGTTTTCAGTTGCTTCAGGGCCGAGATGCCCATCACTTCACTGCAATATTTTTTGTCCTGAAAAAATGCCATGGCGCGCTGTATCTTTTCAGCCGGGATCCGGTCCGATTTATTGATCAGCACCAGGGCTGGCACTTTCAGGTTCAGGGAATTAAACATCCGGTCGTTTTCTCGGGGATCGTCCAGTCCGTCCATCAGGAGCAGGGCAAGATCCGCATCCACCACCGAAAGTCTGACGGTTTCCATCATTTTTTCATGCAGGCGGTAGCGTGGTTCTATGATGCCGGGGGTATCTGAGAAAATCACCTGGTACCCGTCGCCGCTGAGTATTCCCTTGATGCGATGCCGCGTGGTTTGCACTTTATGGGATACAATGGCCAGCTTCTCCCCCATCAGGGCGTTTAACAGGGTGCTCTTCCCCGCATTGGGCTTACCGAAAATGTTCACAAATCCTGATTTCATAAAACGGGTGCAAAGGTAGATAATCAACAGCCAATACCCGCAGCCATCTGAGGCGGGGCTTTTGCAGGCTCAATGCCAGCTGCCGGCCGTAAATCTTTGTGGTTTGAGCCGGATGAGTTAATTTCGTTGTTTAAACATTAAACTTATACGCTTTATGGCAACCATTAAATGGACACTGGATCCGACACATTCCGAGGTGCAATTCAAGGTACGTCACCTGATGATTTCCAATGTTACCGGCAACTTCCAGAAATTCGACATTCAGGTGGAAACGCAGGATCTGGATTTTATGACCGCCAAAGCCAGGTTCACGGCCGATGTATCTTCAGTAGATACCAAAAACGAACAACGTGACGGACATCTGAAAAGCCCCGACTTCTTTGACGCTGCCAAATATCCCACGCTTGGTTTTGTGGCCACCCGGTATGAAAAAGTGGACAATGATTCTTATGAACTCTATGGGGACCTGACCATCCGGGACGTGACCAAAAATATCAAACTGGATGTGGAATTTGGCGGTGTGATTACCGACCCTTGGGGCAATACCCGGGCAGGATTTTCCATCAACGGAAAGATCAACCGGAAAGATTTTGGTCTGAGCTGGCATACCGTAACCGAAACCGGCGGCCTGGTGGCAGGGGATGATGTAAAGATCCATGTTGAAGTGGAATTCATCAAACAGGCATAAGATACTGGCCGCCTTTAATATATTTGACCCATGAAATTATTCATGGGCCTGTTGTTCGCAGGGTCTGTTCTTATTTGCTCCGCTCAAAAAAGAACAGATCCTGTTATTTTTGGAAATTCGATCCTTGCAGAAAACCTGAGCAAAGATCTTCACGTAGTTGCCAGCGCAGCCTTTGAAGGCCGGGAAACAGCTACAGCGGGCCAGCGAATGGCCGCAGCATATATTGAGCATTTTTTTAAATCCCTCGACCTTCAGCCGGGAAATGGTTCATCCTTCCAGCTTTCGTTTCCGGCATACCAGGATTCACTGATAAATGCCAGTCTTAATATAAACGAGGACAGTTTTGCACTTTTTAAGGATTTTGATCTTTCTCTGGCAAATAATTATTCCGCCAGTTTTGGCAGTGACCAGATTGTTTGTGCCGGATATGGTATTTCAGATTCCACCACGGATGATTATCAGGGGTTAGATGTTCGGGGAAAGATCGTCCTGATCCGTAACGGATATCCTGACGGTTATGTTCAGCAGCAACTGGGCAGAAAACATTTCAACCCTTATGCCAAACAGGATGAGGCCCAGGAACACGGCGCCATTGCCCTCCTGGTGATTCAGCGGGATTTCCCGCACCCGCCCATATCCCGGAAGGGAAATATGTACCAGCAGGTCTACCGCTCGGTTATCCGTATTCCAACCCTCAATGTCTCTGAAAATGTGGCCCGCGCCATCATGGGAGCTGATTATGATGCAGCGAAAAACGAATCGGTCCCCGTCAAAACCTATTCCTGCAATACCTGGTTGTTGCTAAACAAGGAGACGAACTTTCTCCAAAGCACCGATGTATTGGGTTATCTGGAAGGATCAGATCTGAAAGACCAGCTGTTGGTGATCTCTGCGCATTATGACCATCTTGGCGAACAGGATGGGGTTATTTATTACGGCGCGGATGATGACGGATCAGGAACCGTTAGCCTGCTGGAAATCGCATCCGCTTTCTCCAAAGCGAAAGCGGCTGGTAAAGGACCGCGCAGAAGCATTCTTTTCCTTGCGAATTCCGGAGAAGAAAAAGGTTTGTGGGGATCTGCATTTTATACAGACCATCCCGTTTTCCCGCTTGAAAAAACAACGGCCGATCTCAACATAGATATGATCGGCAGAACGGATCCGGGAAGAAAAAAGGGCGACTCCAACAATTATGTATACATCGTGGGAGATGATAAACTCAGTTCCGAACTGCATCCGCTGAGTGTGGCCGTGAACCATAAATATACCAGGCTGGAGCTCGATTATAAGTTCAACGATCCCCAGGATCCCCTCCGGATCTACTACCGCAGCGACCATTATAATTTTGCCAGAAAAGGGGTTCCGGTCATTTTTTATTTTGACGGGATCCACCGCGACTATCACCGGCCAACCGATACACCGGATAAAATCAATTATGACCTGTTGAAAAAAAGGGCGCGACTCGTGTTTTATACGGCCTGGGAAATGGCCAACCGCGTTGGTGAAATGAAAAGAGATCTGCCCGCGGTGATGAGTGAGCGCTGAAGACGGGTTGACGGTTGACCCCATCCCATCAACCATTCAAAACAAATAAGCCCTGGCAAACGCACAGCTTGCCGGGGCTTATCCTGTAAAAACAATTACTTAATTCTTTGACGCCTGAGTTGGAGCAGGTTTCTGAGGTTCTTTCATACCAT
>DASRLM010000040.1:0-3412 GCA_035648455.1 Puia sp.
GCTTATATTCGTTTACGAAATCGACATTCGCTTTTTCAGGAATTTGCTTTTCCATACCCACCGCCCAAAAACAGGCGTTCACCAGTAATCTTCTCAGGTCTTCACTTAAAAAATCTATTGCGGCGCCCATGGTGGTGGCAAATGCTTTACCTTCTTTACCACCGGGAATACGATAGGCCCTTGTCCAGGCCGCGGGCATAACTGATTTTTGCAGGTTGACGGGAGCGGTGGGCGCCATGCCGCTGGTCGATTGTCCGTAAATTAATATGCTGGCGCCTTTGAGCCGACCCACGGTATAGACATCAGTTGGTGTCCAGATATCTTTTACGCCATTCAAAATGGCATTGCCGGCATCCTGTTCTATACCGTTGATCAATGCGCGTGTACCTTCCTGTTTATGAAGTCCGTGGTGACTTACCCATGTTTCTCCAAACACCAGCTTGCCAAAGCCACCTTCCCAGCCCTTTACCCGGCTTTGAAAATCATATCGGGCAAATGTGTCAGCAGAGTCTTTCTTATAATTAAACGCATGCGTTGCCGTACGAAGACCGATAACCGGCTTTCCTGCTCTTAAATATTCATCGATCCATTTCATCTGCGAATCCGGCAGTTCGCGAAACCGGGTGAAGATCACCAGGAGGTCTGCCTTTTGCAAATTTTCCAGGCCGGTAATATTGGACAGATACATAGGATCTATTTCACCGCTTAGAGGATCTGTGGAGAATAATACAGTGCAGGTAAAGCCATATCTCTTTGCGAGTATCTGTGCCAACATAGGCAGCGCTTCTTCGGAACGGTATTCTTCATCACCACAAACAAAAACGATGTTTTTGCCCTTCCCGGGGCCGTCATATCCATCATATCTTACCCAGGACTGTTTGTTCTGCGCATAGGAAAGGGTGTTGCATATAAGCAGTATGATCAGATGGAATGTGAGGGCAGTCTTTTGCATCACAGTGTTAACCCGGTATTTTATTGATCGTCAGATAAACGGAATTTCTTACCCGTACGCCATCTGCTCCCTTTACCTCGAATCTTAATCTCACCGTTTGAGCGGGGCCTATATCCGGAATATCCAGTAATACGGAATGGGCATTTTCGCCGATCGTTGCTGTTTTCACAGTCAGCTTATCTTCGCCTTCTTTACCCGGCGGGCGGATGGAGTAATGCGCTGACCCGTAATCACTGGTCCATTTATAATTCCACTGGCGAATATCATAGTTGGAAACCGACCTGGTATCTGTGCTGTCCAGTGTAAAATTAAAGCTGAGTTTGATCCCGCCCTTTACCACTTCCGCGTCCTTGATCAGATGGCCCGTTCCGCCTTTGTATCTCACCCTGCTCAGAACGCCGTAGCGTAAAGCTTCGGGATCGTCCCAGCCCGTTAGCCCGGTTACATAAACCTGTTTATCCACCGGATTTACTGCGGCGCGCTGAACGCCGGCCTCCATTTGAAAGGGAAGTGCCACCATGGCGCCCTGGGTAATCCCATCCGCCGCGTGAGTAAGGAAATAATATACCCACCCGGTGCCATAGCTGGTGTGAATGAACTGGTTCCCCAATGGTCCCCAGCTTTTATCACTCCATACGCCGCCGCCCGGGGAATTGTCAAATTCCTGCGGTATCCAGAAGACGGGTTGCTCAAAACTGCCGGGTACTTTCACGAGGTCAGGACTGATCACGCCATTGACTACCTGGTCTCTGGTAAATTTCCTGCCGTCGGGACTCCATTCATTTTCTGATATCAGATTGGGGACATATCCGTAAAAAGCATTCTTCCTGATCAGGCATATTTTATTTGCCGGTTCCCAGTTGCCCTGGTTATCGCTGACGAATATCCGGTCGTCCGGCGCGATGGTAATGCCATTATTTACCCGGAAACCGGTGGCTATGCTTTCCCATTTTTTTCCATCGGGGGAAACTTTGATCACATTGCCGGGATCTTTATTATCGGTGTACTCGCCCACTTTGGTATAATAGAAATTTCCCTTGCTGTCTGTCTCCAGACCAAAATTGAATGCATGAAAGAAGGAGGACACGTCGTGGTCCGAGTAAAAATTTTCATAAAAATCCGTCTCGTCATCTCCGTTGAGATCATGAAGCAGAACGATCCCGTTGCGGGTGGTTACATAGATATTGTCTTTAACCACTTTCAGTCCCATACATTCGAACAGTCCGGTAGCTATTCTTTTCCAGACAATATTTTTAAGCGAACTGTCAATGCCTCTGGCTAACCATACATCACCCATATAGGTGCCGACTACTAAACTGCCATCGCTTTTAAATCCAAGGCAGGAAGGCCGTATCCAGGCGTTGTACTCATTGTTGAATGGAAGGCCGATGTTGTCGATGGTGTAGGGATAATCTTCCGGTATGGCCACGGCTTTTTTAGGATCCAGCCTGTCTGAGTCTTCCCGGAAGATCGGATCGAAGTGGGACTTGTCAGCGTTCAATTCCCCTTTGGCGCTTACTGTTCTTGTCCACTGCGCGGGTCCGCCTTTTATCATTTGTTCGGGAACGGGTAATTTCGAATTAGCCATTTGTTTTTTTACATAAGCAGAAAAAGACAGCCATTCTTTTTGATCCCGTCCGGAGGTTCTTAAAACCTGCAGCGTTAAAGGAGAGGGGCTGGGAGGAATGGTCAATACGATTCTTTGCTGATCATCTGTTTCGCACCGGATATTTTTATCCGATGAAATGATTCCTGCTGCAATAAAATGATTCGATTTAGAATTTATCAAAGCTGTTATGTCTTTGCTTTTTCTTTTATTCCCGTTTTCCAGCTGTCCTATATAAATCTTTTGCGCCGATTCTCCCGGCGAGACAGATAAGGTCTGCGACAATATGATCTGGCCACCGGTTTTTATGGCCTGTGGAAAATCGAGCACGTTCCTGCCGGCAATGGAATAGGATAGCACGACATCCTTTTTATAAACATAGTGGCCATGATAATCCAGGTGAGCTGCGGGAAGTGGCGCGCGTACTCCGGTTGATTTTTGCAAGCTGTCCAACTGATCCCCGTATGTCCACTGCCAGAGACCCAGACCGGCTATTGCTGTGCCCTGAATAAAAGGTTGCCCTTCGCCCCGGTATTTTTTGTATTTCGTGTCCTGTAGGTTTAATTTTCCCTGCCAGACAGCCACCGTGCCCATCCGCAGCAGGTTATAGCTCAGATTGATATGATGATCCAACAAGATGGTCAGCGCTGCCGTAGCCCGATTTTTTAATTGGGAGTGAATGGCTGTTCCATAGTTGCTGTTGATGTACTCAAAATATTCCTGCCCATATTTCTGCGAACCCTGTAAAGCTTGTTTTCTGGTTAAGGCCAGCTGTTCATTGACGGATGTTTGGGGTTTGGGTAGTTTGGCGAGATAATTCTCCGTGATCTTAAAGTATTGACCCGGGTTGGATT
>DASRLM010000041.1:0-2232 GCA_035648455.1 Puia sp.
CAAAAATTTCAAACAATTAAATGCCGGAAAAATTATGGATACGCGGAGAGAATTTATCAAAAAAGCAGGACTATTATCAGGGGCAGCGGGATTATTCAGTGCATTGCCTCCTTCCATTCAAAAAGCGCTTGCGATAAATCCTGCCGCGGGAACCAGTTTTCTGGATGCGGAACATGTGGTACTGCTCATGCAGGAAAACCGTTCTTTTGATCATTGTTTTGGAAACCTGCGCGGCGTGCGCGGATACAACGATCCAAGGGCAATCGCCTTACCCAATAAAAATCCCGTCTGGCTACAATCCAATGCCGGGGGCGAAACCTATGCGCCCTTTCACCTGGATATAAAAAATACCAGGGCCACCTGGGGAAATTCGCTTCCGCACAGCTGGGACAACCAGGTAGATGCGCGCAATGATGGCAAATATGATCAATGGCTGAATGTAAAACATTCGGGGAATAAAGTATATGCCCATGTGCCGCTCACCATGGGTTTTCACAACCGGGAAGACATTCCGTTTTATTATGCCATGGCCGATGCTTTCACGGTTTGCGATCAGCATTTTTGTTCCTGCCTTACGGGAACAAGCCCCAACCGTAACTTTTTCTGGACAGGAACCGTCCGTGATAAACAGGATGAAAACTCGAGGGCGCTGGTGTGGAATGAAGACATGGATTTCGAAACCCTGAAGTACAGAACTTTTCCGGAATTGCTGGAAGAAAATGATATATCGTGGAAAGTGTATCAGAACGAACTCAGCGTGGGTGTTGGTTTTGAAGGCGAGGAGGACGGGTGGTTGTCCAATTTCACAGATAACAACCTGGAGTTTTTCGAACAATATCATGCCCGTTTGAATCAGCAGCATATTGCTTATGTGAAAAGAATGTCCACAGCACTTCCGGCGGAAATTGATGCTCTGCAAAAGAAAATAGCATCACTTCCGGCTTCGGACGCTTCCCTGAAGAAAAATAAAAAGACGCTGGAAGAAAAGCAGAAAGAATGGGAATTGATAAAAAAGGAAATGGAAACGAGCACGCAGGAGGCCTGGGAAAAACTTTCAGCCAGGGGAAAAAATCTGCATAGGAAGGGCCTGAGTACCAATACCGGGGATCCGGATTATCACCAGCTTACGGAACTGACGTACGATGATGACGGGGTTAAACGCGCCATGCAGATACCCAGGGGAGATGTTTTGCATCAGTTCAGGGAAGATGTAAAAACGGGCGGGCTGCCTATGGTTTCCTGGCTGGTTGCGCCGGAAAATTTTTCGGATCATCCCGGAGCACCCTGGTATGGCGCCTGGTATGTATCCGAAGTACTGGATATTCTTACGCAAAATCCGGAAGTATGGAAAAAAACCATTTTCATTCTTACCTATGATGAGAATGACGGTTATTTTGATCATGTTCCGCCATTTGTTGCTCCGCATTCCCACAAAACCGGTACCGGAAAGGTCTCGGAAGGGATTGATACCCGGGTGGAATTTGTTACGTACGATCAGGAAGAGAACAGGCACGACTTTCCGCGGAAATACGACCGCGAAAGTTCTGTCGGTCTCGGTTACCGGGTGCCGATGGTAATCGCTTCTCCCTGGAGTCGCGGCGGATTTGTGAATTCTGAAGTATGTGATCATACATCCACCCTGCAGTTCCTCGAAGAATTTCTAACGAAAAAAACAGGAAAGAAAATCAAAGAGACCAACATCAGCGACTGGCGTCGCACCATTTGCGGAAACCTGAATTCCACGTTCAGGCCCTATAATGGCGAAAAGATAGAAACTCCACAACCGGTGAATAAAGATATGCTGCTGGAGGAGATAAATAAGGCCAGGTTCAAAAAGGTGCCATCCGATTTTAAACTGCTTTCTGCGCAAGACGTGGAAGCAATGAAAAAATCCCTCTACGGTTCCCCCTACATGACACATCAGGAAAAGGGGATCCGCGCTTCCTGTGCGCTGCCTTACCAACTCTATGCCGATGGCAGACTGGGTGATGATAAAAAATCCTTTGGCATCCGCTTCGAGGCCAGCAACCTGGTATTTGGGGATTCGGCCAGCGGATCACCATTTAATGTATATGCACCGGGAAAATACCGGATGGCAAAAGACCCATCCGGTTTTGAGTCTGTCCGAACCTGGGCCTATACCGTAAAAGCGGCGGACCGGCTGGTTGATAGCTGGCCGTTGGAGGATTTTGAAAATGAGCAATACCATTTGTGCGTATATGGTCCGAACGG
>DASRLM010000042.1:0-4283 GCA_035648455.1 Puia sp.
AAATGGGAGGCTAATGTGAAAATGTGCTGATGTGAAAATGTGGAAATGACTGAAAAAAACGTGAATTAAGTGTTCGATGAGTGTAAATCATCTGCCTTAATTTACACATTTTCATATTAGCACATTTACACATTCTCTTTCACATTTACACATTTGCTTCAAATTTTTTAACGATCACACAAGCATTATGCCCCCCGAAACCAAACGTATTGCTCAGTGCGGCATTAACGGTTCTTTTCTGGGAATGGAGAAAAGTGAAATTGAGACGGGGATCGAGGTCTGGGTCATCCGTGAAGTGGTTGATGGTTGGCGGAACAACATCATGCACCACGCTCATGATGCAGGCGATGGCTTCCACCACACCGGCAGCGCCAAGACAATGGCCTGTCATGGATTTCGTGGAACTGATGTTGATCTTAAAGGCGTGTTCCCCGAATACATCCATGATGGCCCTTATTTCAGAAATGTCCCCCAGCGGCGTAGAAGTACCATGGGTATTGATATAGTCGATATCAGCCGCCGTCATATGGGCATCCCGCAGGGCCGCGTTCATTACGTTCTTGGCACCCAGTCCTTCGGGATGCGGTGCCGTAATGTGATGCGCATCGGCAGTGGCGCCGCAACCGGCAATCTCGCAATATATTCTGGCACCCCGCGCCTGTGCATGTTCCAGTTCTTCCAGAATAACGGCGCCGGCACCTTCTCCCATCACAAATCCATCCCGGCCTTTGTCATAAGGCCGGCTGGCTGTTTTAGGACTGTCATTCCGTTCACTCAGGGCCTTCATGGCATTGAATCCGCCAACACCCGCTTCGCTGATCACACTCTCCGACCCTCCTGCCAGAATGATGTCTGCCATGCCCAAACGGATCAGGTTAAATGATTCCATGATGGCATTGGTGGATGAGGCACAGGCACTGACCACGGCAAAATTGGGACCCCTGAAACCATGCCGCATGGAAATTTGTCCTGCGGCAATATCCAGGATCATTTTCGGAATGAAAAAAGGATTATAGCGGGGTGTACCATCACCTTTGGCAAAATGCACCACTTCCTCCTGAAATGTGATCAGGCCTCCAATGCCACTGGCAAATACAACGCCCACGCGATCCGGATCCGCATTTTCCTTATTGATGCCGGCATCGGCGACCGCCTGGTCACTGACGCCAACAGCCGTCTGCGCAAACCGGTCCAGTTTGCGTGATTCTTTTTTCTCCAGGAAACTGAGCGGATCGAAATTTTTCAGTTCACAGGCAAAACGGGTTTTGAATTTTGTTGCGTCGAATAGGGTTATAAAATCTGCTCCGGAAACCCCCTGCAGTAATGCATCCCAATAATCATTCAGATTATTACCCAGAGGAGTGAGTGCTCCGATCCCTGTAACTACAACTCTTTTCAATTCCATAATGCGTATTGCGCGGAAAATAAATAATGTGATAAATCCGCCTTCTCAGACTTAACGCCTTCGAAAAGCGGATCAACTAACATGCGCAGCACAAGACCTACCTATTTGGCGTGTTCCTCCAGGTATGCAATAGCCTGCCCGACTGTGGTAATGGTTTCTGCCTGTTCATCGGGAATTGAAATATTGAATTCCTTTTCGAACTCCATGATTAATTCCACCGTGTCAAGCGAATCGGCGCCCAGATCGTTCGTAAAAGACGCCTCATTGGTTACCTCGGCTTCTTCCACTCCTAACTTATCCACTATAATTTTTTTGACTCGTGTAGCGATGTCTGACATTTTTGTAAAGTTTAGTTACGGGTGCAAAAATATAATTTTTGAGCTAAACACAACCAACAAGACAATCCAATTTTATTTTTTGATTTGGATTATATACCGGAATTTGCAATTTCCGCTGTAAGATAGCAAAAATCAACCCATTACCGCATGGCGCTCAGGCTAATTGATTACGGTTCCCCGGAGTATGAACAGATGCTCCGTTTACGGTATGAAATGCTGAGAAAGCCACTGGGCCTGAGTTTCAGGGAAGACGAACTGGAAAAGGAAAAGGGAGATGTGCTCATGGGAGCTTTCGAAGACGACCGGATCCTGGGTTGTTGCCTCCTCACCCCAGAAGGCAACCATACCCTCCGCCTCCGCCAGATGGCCGTGCCCAACAATATGCAGGGAAAGGGAATTGGCAGGGCACTGATGATTTTTGCCGAGAATATCGCCCGGGATATGGGTTACCGCACCCTCATGATGCATGCCCGGCTCACCGCCATCGGATTCTATGAAAAACTGGGTTATGTGAAAAAAGATGGCGAATTCACGGAGTTGACCATCAAACACGTGATCATGGAAAAAACACTCTAGCTGCTATTTACCCGCAAGCGCCTTTTCCGGCTGTTCCGTTTCCTTTACCGCCCCGTGCATGCGTTGCATGAACTCCAGTAGTTTTTTCATGCCGTCAATCTCTGTGACGATCAGCATAAACAATTTTCCATTCTGTTTTAACCTCGCCTGACGGGTTTGTTTCTGGATGAAGTCCAGCAAATTGCGGAATGTATCCGATTCGAAATATTTTGAATCGGGACGGTTAATAAAATACAGGCGCACCCCTTTGTCTTTAAAGATCAGTTTCTCGAAACCAAGTTCCACGGCCAGTTTGCGGATGCGCACCGCATCAAACAGATCATCCACTTCTTCCGGAACCGGACCAAACCGATCCTGCAGTTCCCGGTGAAATTCCAACAGTTCTGCTTCCGTTTCACAATTGTCCAGACGGGTATACAGGGACAATCGTTCCGTAATGCTTTCCACATAACTGTCCGGGATCAAAATCTCCAGATCCGTATCGATGGTGCAATCCTGCGCCGCTTCTTCCTGTTTTGCAATTTCATCCTTAAACAAATCCTTGAATGAAGTCCGCTTGAGTTCACGGATCGCTTCATTCAGGATTTTCTGATACATTTCAAATCCCATTTCCACCATGAACCCGCTTTGTTCTCCCCCCAGCATGTTGCCCGCCCCGCGGATATCCAGATCCCGCATGGCAATCTGAAACCCACTTCCCAGATCACTGTGCTGTTCCAGGGTTTGCAGCCTTTTGCGGGCATCGGAGGGCAAACTGGCCAGGGATGGCGCCAGCAGATAGCAAAAGGCCTTCCGGTTGCTTCTGCCCACCCTTCCGCGCAGCTGGTGCAGGTCACTCAGGCCGAACTGATGCGCATTATTGACGATAATGGTGTTCACATTGGGTATGTCCACCCCGCTTTCCACAATATTGGTGCAAACCAGCACATCATACTTTTTATCTATGAAGTTCATGATCCTTTCTTCCAGTTCATGACCTTCCATTTGCCCGTGGGCGTAGCCGATGCTCAGATCCGGACACAGCTCCTGCAACAGTCCGGTAATTTCTTTCAGGCCCTGGATCCGGTTATAAATAAAAAATACCTGGCCGCCCCGCTCCACTTCATAATACACGGCATCCCGGATTACATCTTCATTATACAGCAGAATCTCCGTTTGAATGGGCTGACGGTTTGGAGGTGGCGTATTGATGATACTCAGGTCCCTGGCGCCCATCAGGCTGAACTGCAGGGTTCTGGGTATCGGCGTGGCGGTCAGCGTCAGACAGTCCACATTCGTACGCAGGGTCTTTATCTTTTCCTTGTGAGCTACCCCGAATTTCTGTTCTTCATCAATCACCAGCAGACCCAGGTCCTTAAACTTCACTTCTTTGCCCAGGATGGAATGGGTACCGATGATGATGTCCACCTTTCCTTCTGCCAGCCGCTGGTAGGTTTCTTTTTTTTCTTTGGCGGACTTAAACCGGTTCACATAGTCCACGGTCACCGGAAATTCTTTCAGCCTTTCCCCAAAGGTTTTAAAATGCTGAAATGCCAGAATGGTGGTAGGGACCAGCACCGCCGCCTGTTTGCCATCGAGGCAGGCCTTGAATGCCGCCCGTATGGCGACTTCCGTTTTTCCAAATCCCACATCCCCGCAAACGAGCCGGTCCATCGGGGAAGCGGATTCCATATCTTTTTTTACATCGGCAGTGGCCTTGCTCTGATCGGGGGTATCCTCATAAATAAAAGAGGCCTCGAGTTCGGTCTGCATGTAATTGTCGGGCGAAAAAGCAAAGCCTTCCTGGGCCTTCCGGGCCGCATACAGTTTAATGAGGTCGAAGGCAATTTCCTTGACGCGGGTCTTGGTTTTCTCCTTGAGTTTTTGCCAGGCATCGCTGCCGAGTTTGCTCACTTTGGGCATACTGCCTTCTTTGCCGGTGTATTTGGAGATCTTATGCAGTGAATTGATATTCACATACAGAA
>DASRLM010000043.1:0-5457 GCA_035648455.1 Puia sp.
CTATAATATTATTCGCTATGCGGATGTATTGTTGTGGGCCGCAGAATGTGAAGCGCAGCTGGGTAATCCTGAACAGGCCAGGACCTATGTCAATATGGTGCGGACAAGGGCAATGAATGGCTGCACCGTACCGATAGATAATTCTTCAGGCTCGCCTTCCGCAAATTATAAAATGAGTTTATACAATAACACCTGGACCGACCAGTCTTTCGCCCTCAGCGCCATACGCATGGAAAGGCGATTGGAACTATCGCAGGAAGGCCACCGCTTTTTTGACCTGGTGAGATGGGGAATTGCAGATACTTATTTGAATGCCTATCTGCAAGTGGAACAGGGCCGTGGCATAGGTTGCGTTTTGGCAGGTGCCAGTTTTAACAAGGGGAAAAACGAGTACTTTCCCATTCCGCAACAGGAAATTATCCTGGACCCGCAATTAAAGCAGAACCCAGGGTATTGATTTTAACTTCGGGTATCTAAGTAAAAGCATTCCATTTTGTGAAACTGTTATTTGTGTTTCTTATCGTGCAATTATTTGTGGCTGCTGGAATTACCGGGTGCCACAATGCGACGACTGCGGGACCCAGAGGGTATTATCTGAGTGCATCCGGAAATGACGAAAATGATGGCAGCCGGCGGTATCCCTGGAAAACCATTCAAAAGCTGAACCGGCATAACGTCGCGCCCGGGGACTCGGTTCTTTTTGAAGGAGGGAAAACTTTTACCGGTAAGCTATTGATAGATTCAAACAGCGGTGGGTCCGAACGATATCCTCTCCTGATCAGTTCTTACGGCGATGGTCACGCGAAAATTAACGGGGGCAATGCATCGGCCCTGGTACTTTACCGGACAAAATATGTTACGCTCAAAAACCTGGACCTGCTGGGTTCGGGAAGAAAGAGCGGCAATACCAAAGACGGGCTTTCCCTGATCAACTGTGATCATATTACCCTGGACAGCCTGGATATTACGGGTTTTCAAAAATCAGGATTCCTGATTTATTCCTCAACGGATATTCTGGCATCCCATATTTACGCACATGAAAACGGCGCAGCAGGAATAGCCGTTGAAGCCGGCCGGGGAAAAAAAGAATCCAGGAATATTCAGATCCGGAATTGCCGGGCGGAAAACAATCCGGGCGATCCGACCAACCTGACCAATCATAGCGGGAACGGCATTGTAGCCGGCCATTGTACTAACCTGCTGATTGAGCGGTGCAAGGCCACCAACAACGGCTGGGATATGCCCCGGATCGGCAATGGCCCCGTCGGCATCTGGTGCTATGAATCGGACAGCGTAACCATTCAGCATTGTCTCTCCTACCGGAATAAAACTTCCGTCGGCGGCGCTGATGGCGGCGGGTTTGATCTGGATGGCGGGGTAACCAATTCCGTTATTCAATACAATCTGTCTTATGAAAATCAGGGAAGCGGCTATTGTATTTTTCAGTATTGGGGAGCGAGCCCATGGTATAATAATGTTATCCGTTTTAACATCAGCGAAAATGACGGACTGGTTTCCGATTCGCGGGCGGGTATCTATGTCTGGAACAGTTCCGGAGATGCCAGCCAGTTTCATGATTGCCTGGTCTACAACAATACGGTTTATAATGAAAAGGAGGCGGCCGTCAGTTATTCGGAGAAAAGTGAAAGAAAGCGGTTTGGTTTTTACAACAATATATTTGTCGCCAAAGACAGCCTGATCCGCGGAATTAAAGGGGAAGATGTCTTTTTGGGGAACAACTGGTGGAGCCTTAAAAAAAGATCAGGGAAAATGCCGGGTTTGAACAGGAATCCGCATTTTACCAATCCTGGAAATACCCGGTTGACCTCATTCCCTCAGGCTATGTTCCATTCCTATGATCTACCTTCCATGTCTGTTCTCCGGAATCATGGGGTGGATATACACCGAATGCCGGAATTGACTTCCGGCAATACCAGTCTTATCGTGAAACACGGGGATATTGATTTTAACGGGAGACCGGTTCCGGCCCGGGGCATCGGCGCCTGTTTCTGAGATCATTTAATACAATCCAATGAACAGAAGAGAACTGATCAGGCAGGCGACTTTATTGGGACTATCGGCTTATCCCCTGACAAAAATTTTCGGTCGGGCGTCGCCGTTAGCCGGCATGATGCCGCAAGACGCAGCGCTGACCGGTCTCAGCAGACCGGTTTTTGTTTATAATAACTGGTCGGCTTACGATGAACTGTCGGACAACGTGGCCCAAACGGAAATGCTGGCCCTGCGGGAACTGGATGAGCTGATCCGGTTGAAAAAAAGCGGTGTGAAGATGGACTACTACGTCATGGATGCTTTTTGGTTTGATAAAAGGGGTGGCTACCGGGAATGGAACCGGCAGCACTGGCCAAACGGCCCTGACAAATGGCTGTCTTCCTGCAAAGAAAATACTATCCTGCCGGGCATGTGGTTCTCCACGAACCTGATCGCCACGCACAGCGGCAGGTTTCTGGAACCCGCTGACGCCTGGAAGGATTCCCTGGCGACGGATCCCAATATCCTTTGTTTATTCGAAGGCGGCTATCTGAATCACCTGGAAGGTTCGCTACAACTCTGGTACGACCGCGGTGTGAGACTCTTCAAATTCGATTTCGCCTATTTTGAAGCGGTTACGCCGGCATCAAAAAACAAGTATACTCCGGAGGAGGTTCAGGAAAAAAACAAACAGGCGTTCATGGGCATGCTGGAAAGATTCCGGGAAAAGAATGACGATATAGTATTTACGGGATACAACGGATTCGGAGGGGACATGGAAAATACCTTCACGCCTTTTAAAAAAGACATAAATCTGAAATGGCTGGATGCCTTTGATACGCTCTATTGCGGAGATCCCCGGTTTTCCGATGTGCCGATGATGAATATCTGGCGCTCGGCGGATAATTATTCCGATCACATGGTGCGGCAATTTGAATTCAACGGAATACCGCTTCGCAGAATCGATAACTGTGCATTCATGATCGGCAAAACAGGCACCTGTTATTATCGCGGGATCAATGCCTGGAAGGGCATGCTGATCCTGGAACTCGCCCGCGGCGGGTGGATGAATGTGTATCACGGGAACCTGGAATTGCTGAAGGAACCGGATGCCAAATGGTTTGCCCAGGTGCAGGGTCTTTATCATGAACTGCAGATCCAGGACAAGTTCAGCAGTTTTGGCAATATCCCCGGAAGCGGAAAACCGTATGGGTTCCGGGCTTCCGGTTTGCAGGGCGTGGTGTGCACCGTCGTGAATCCTTCCCAGGATATGGTGACCATGTCCCTGCCGGTGATTGCCAAAACCTCGGCCGTGTTATATGCGGATGGCGGATACAGACCGGTTCTGCGGGGAAGTGAACTCTCCCTTGGTCCCGAACAACTGGTGGTTGTCGGATTTGACCAGTATGCCACGGGAGCCTATAATTTTGGACGCGATGAAACCATTTCGATTCCGGTATCCATTTCAAAGATTGGCAGTTCATTTAAGGAAACCGGGAAAAATAAAATAGCAGCAACTATTGACAAATTACCGGTGAAAGCTATACGGATTATCTTTCAGCAGTTTGATGCAAAAGGATTTCCTTACCGCACCTGGGGAGGTGCCCCACCCGATGGTAAAAAGATGGATGCTTTTTTCAGGATTAACGTAACCCAGAAAGGCAAACCTGTTCCGCTCCGCATCGAATACGATAAAATGATCTGGAGCGGATTGTCCTGGGCAGCGGGAGAAATCAGCGAGGATGACCTGGACTTCGGCAAACCCCTCAGCATCGAATGCGTGTCCAATGAAACACAGACCCTCACCTTAAAAGCCGATGTATATGCCGTTGGCTACAGCAACCGGTGATATTTATGAAACCCGCTTTTATTTTGGCCATTGGCCTTCAGTTTTTGTGCGGTCTTCTGTTTGCCCAGGAGCGGGTTTTCAGTCGAACGATGGAGGTGCAACCCCTGTCCCTACTGGAATACAGCCTCCTGATCAAATGCAGCAACGATTCCCTAAAAGCCGTTGCCTGTCTTCGTTTTTTTGATTCGGCCGGTCATGAACTGCTGGTATACAAAAGCGCACCGGTATCGGCCGTTTCTTTTACAAAATCCGGCAATTATACGGAAGCGCCTCCCTATACCCGCTACGCGCTGGTTACAGTAGAAAAGGATTCGACTCAAAACGGGGAAATAGACATTAAAGATTTTCATGCTGATTTGAATATCGGCGTTTCTTCCACCAGACACGAGCCTTTGTGTGATCAGGATCAATACATGCGGCCCTTTTGGAATTCGGATACCATCTATAATGAAACGGTATTGTTGTACAGTCTGCATGGCGCTGCTGCTACGGGCAGAATGCTTTTTGTGCCGGACAAAATTTTATCGGTTAAAAGTTTTGATCTGCAAAACAACTATTCAAAAGCCAATGATTTCGCAGTAAATGGAAGAACGATAACACGAAAAGTCGATTCAAAAATGCCTTTTCGGACAGACAGTTCATTCGACAAGCAAGATCTGGCCTGGTTTAATTTGCAGTCGCAATGGATTGTAGTAACCTATACGCATCAGGATAAATGGAAGGGCCCCGCTCCTTCTTACAAAGGAGAAATGATGCCAAAGACGCTGGCAAAACTCAGGTCGAAATCCGCGCTCCGCATTGTTGCCTATGGCATGAGCATTACGCGGGGATTGGATGTTAGCGGTTATGATACGGTTGCGCCATTTATGCCGCCTTATGTGGAGCTGTTTGCTGGTGCGTTGAAAAAAGATTACGGTTACCAGGATATTCAGCTATACAATACAGCCCTTCCCGGCGCCAGAGCGGACTGGGGCGCCAGGTATGCCGGTCAGTATATCAACCCGCTAAAGCCGGACCTGGTCATTATTGATTTTGGGATGAATGATTTCTGGAACTACAAACCGGAGGAATTCAAAGGATTTATTCAAACCATCATTGATAAGGTAAGGGCGGCGAATCCGGATGCGGAATTCCTCATGCTATCGAACATGAAATTTGACCCGGACTATGTATCGGAATCCGATAAAAACAAGACCTTCTACGTAAATAATATGGAAGGTTATCACACTGTGCTTCAGCAATTGGAGGCAACCGGAATCATAAATCTGGATATGACCACCTTGAGCGGGATGATCTATTCCCGGAAAAAAGCAAAGGATTGTCTGGCCAACCCCCTGCATCCGAACGACTATATGGCGAGATGGTACGCCCAGGGTATGGCCGCCCTATTTCAACAATAAAGATTAAACTGCGGCAACGGCTTCATTACCGTATAACTGATCCCGGAAAGACAATGATGGGGAAGGAATAAACGGTCCCAATCCAAGAGATGCCCATTTTTGATCCACAGTGGATATGGTGGGATCATCGGCTATGATAATGTTCGGCCAATCCCGGTGAAAATCGTCCAGTGCCTCCGTTTTGGTAGTGCCATCCAATCCCATGCTGGCATATAA
>DASRLM010000044.1:0-2788 GCA_035648455.1 Puia sp.
GATCAACACGCAGATCGGGATCATCGATCCTTTTCAGCATATCCGGATAACCCTCAAACACAACCGCTTTACCGGTATGGATCAGCAGATTTTGATCTGCCGCCGATACCTTAATCAGGGCTCCCCTGGGCGCCAGGTTGCCTTTTAATACCGCGAGCGTGGGAGGATGGCTTAGCGGCTGATCAACAGGTCTGATGATTTGCTGATCAACCGGATTATCATTCAATAGTTCTTCCAGCTTTTTACCGGTATAGGTTTTGGCGGACAAATCAATGATAGAGCCCAGTTGCTTTATGACACCGGGGATTCCCCCGGCCGTATTCAATTCATCCACCAGTTTATTACCGGATGGCTGAACATCCGTTATACAGGGTACCTGTTTGCCGATTTCTTCAAACTCATCCGGGAAAAGGGAAATATTCAGCCGTCCCGCTATGGCCGTAAGATGAATAACCGAATTGGTGGAACCGCCCAGCGCCATACAGATACGGATGGCGTTTCTGAAATTGTTTATGGTCATGATGTCAGAAGGTTTCCAATCTTCTTTAACCATATCCACAATTCTTTTTCCTGCCTCCCGCGTTAATGTATACCGCTCTTCGCTTTCCACAGGAAGCGTGCTTAAACCCAAAGGCATCATGCCCAACACTTCGAGCATTCCGTTTAATGAAGAGGCTGATCCCATGGTGTTGCAGGATCCGAATCCACAACTCAGTTCCTTTCCAATCTGCTCCCATTCCTCATCCGTGATTTTTCCCATTCTTAAATCATCCCAGTATTTCCACAGGTCGGTACCGCTGCCCAGTCGCTGCCCTTTAAACACGCCCACTTTTTTAGGACCGCCATTTAACTGGATGGCCGGGATATTTGCACTGGCGGCGCCCATCAGTAAACCCGGCACCGTTTTATCACAATTGCCCAGCAACACAATGCCGTCCAGCGGATAGGACCGTATATTCTCCTCCACTTCCATGGATAGCAGGTTTCTGTACAACATGGCGCTCGGCTTCATCAGTTCTTCGCCCAGCGACATGACCGGGAACTCCAGCGGTATGCCACCGGCTTCATAAACTCCTTTTTTTACTTCCGCTGCTATTTGCCTCAGGCTCATATTGCAGTTGTTCAATTCGGACCAGGTATTGGCAATGCCAATGATGGGCTGACCGGAATAGCCGTCCATATTGATACCGGCTGAGCGCAGGGCTCCTTTATGCTGGATCCCGAGTTCGTTTGCTGCATAAAACCAGTTGTGACTTCTTAACTTCTGCATGATGTATTAGCCTGAGTTTTATTTATGTCAGATTGATTTCAAGGCCTCCCTGGTTGCGGCGAGTGTTAGATCAATATCATTTTCGGTATGGGCATAACTGACGGAACCCTGTTTGCAGGCAATGGGGATATGATAGATACCATTCCGGATGAGCGACCGGCGATATTTCATATCCAGAAGGAAATCGACATTTTCCAATAAATCGTGCAGATCATTTGGGCAATGCCCTGCAAAGTATACACAAAAGGCCGAAGCATTGCTGGAAATGGCCACCTGGATTCCCCTGTCCCCAAAGATTTCTTTCAGCCCGCTGTATAACCTGGTACTCATCCTTTCAATCTGCCGGTATACCTCCGGATTTTTCAGGATTTCAAGAGTCGCAATGGCCGCCGCGGTATTTACCGGGTGGGCATTGTATGTACCGGCGATCAATACACGCTTAGCCGGATCAGGATGATTAAATAATTGCATGATATCGGTCCTGCCTCCGATCACGCCCAGCGGGTAGCCGTTCGCTACCGCTTTTCCAAATACGGATAAATGAGGTTTTACCTCTGCCACCGACTGATAACCGCCCAATGCAGAACGAAAGCCCGTTTTAACTTCATCAAAAATACATACGGTTCCGTGTGCTTCGCACAGACTAACCAATCCCTTCAGGTATCCCGGCCCGGGCAAAATCACACCCACATTCTGAAGAACCGGCTCTGTCAAAACGCAGGCAATGGGATACCGGTTCAGTATGGTTTCAACAGACTCCAGGTCGTTGAAATTAACAATATGCACTTTGCGCCGGGTAGCCTCCGGAATCCCGGCGGAGTTTGGAATGAAGGGATATTCTTCCCGGGAAACCCGTTTACCCACTTGTTTGAGCGAAGGCATCACTGCCCTGCAAACATCATCATTCCACCCATTATAACCGCCCAGCATGAGTATGATATCTTCCCTTCCGGTAAAAGCACGACTGAGCCGGATAGCATGCGAAACCGCTTCACTGCCGGTATTGACTATTTGAATTTGCTCCAGAGAAGGAACTGAATCACAAAGCAGCCGGGCCAAATGAATTTCCAACTCATTGGTACCACTTCCAATTAATGAACGGTTTTCCCGGATCGTTTCCAAAACCGCTTCGTTTACCAGGTCATTATTATGGCCTAACAAATGAGGTCCGAATGCAGCATGGTAGTCAATATATTCATTACCCTCCACATCAACGATCCGGCAACCCTTTCCTGTGCTAAAAACAATATCCGGAACCACTTTACGGTTAAGCGATGCCGCACCTCCGGAAATATAACGCGCAGCCTCCCGTGACAACTGCGCACTTTGTTCATAGATTTCCTGAACTTTCATGTTTGTGAATTACGTTTATATACAAATATAATTGTTTGCTGGCCGTGTATATCTCCAGCTATATTCCGATTTTTTATCAAAAGCTCATTCCCCATTAACAGGGAATGATCCTGATAAAAGGTTTTTTGCCTAAAATAATCCTTGAATTTTTCGGAATGATGGGAT
>DASRLM010000045.1:0-6573 GCA_035648455.1 Puia sp.
ATGTCCAGGCGTTCCCGGGCATCCTTTCCCGTTTTGTTTCCGGATAATAAGATACAAAAGCTCTGTTCATTTCCCCGGCCTACCCGTCCCCGAAGCTGATGAAGTTGGGAAAGACCGAATTTTTCTGCACTCTCAACCACCATCACACTGGCATTGGGAATATTCACCCCCACTTCTATGACCGTTGTGGCCACCATAATCTGTGTTTCGCCGGTTACAAAGCGTTTCATGTTGGTTTCCCGCACTACTGCTTTCTGACGCCCATGCACCATACTGATATAATACGGTGGTTCGGGGAAATAGGCCTTTACGTTTTCGTAACCTTTCAGCAGATTTTCGTAATCCAATTTTTCAGATTCTTCAATGAGAGGGAAAATAATATAGGCCTGCCTGCCCTTTTTAATTTCATCCTTTATGAAATCCATCACTTTTGGCCTGTCATATTCATTACGCTGTACGGTTCTTACAGGTTGCCTTCCCGGCGGCAGCTCGTCAATTACGCTGTAATCCAGGTCGTTGTAGGCGGTCATCGCCAGTGTGCGGGGAATGGGGGTGGCAGTCATTACCAGCACGTGGGGCGGTATTTCCGCTTTTTTCCACAGCTTGGCCCTTTGGGCCACTCCGAAACGGTGCTGTTCATCAATGATGACCAGTCCCAGATTCCGGAACTGCACAACATCTTCTATGATGGCATGTGTACCGATGAGCATGTGGAGAGCGCCTGACGCCAGATCCACCAGTATTTTTTTTCTTGCGGCGGTTTTAACCGTTCCGGTTAAAAGGGCAACTGAAACGGGCAGATCCTGCAGCAGAACGCGGAAATGTTCCGCATGCTGTTTACTCAGGATCTCCGTGGGCGCCAGCAAACAGCTTTGAAATCCGTTGTCGGCTGCCAGTAACATGGTCAGCAGGGCCACCATGGTCTTTCCACTGCCCACGTCCCCCTGCAAAAGGCGGTTCATCTGTTTGCCGGTCGCTGTGTCTCTCCGGATCTCTTTCAATACTCTTTTCTGGGCTGCGGTCAGTTCAAAGGGAAGTATCCGGGAATAAAAATCGTTGAAAAGAGGTCCTACCTGTTTAAAAACCACTCCCCGGGAATGCTTTTGCCGTTGGGATCTGACCATTCCAGTCCTGACCTGGTTAAGAAAAAATTCATCAAATTTCAACCGGTTCAGGCTTTCCTGGTAAGCACCCGGGCCGGGCGGGAAATGAATATGCTTAAATGCCTGGAAACGAGGGACTAATTTCAGGGATTTCAGCAGGGGTGCCGGCAGAAATTCGGGTATGTCCTGCTCCCTGAGCTGGGAAAACAACTGTTGGGTGAATTTGGACAGCTGCCGGCCGCCCAAACCGCGCGCCTTGAGCTTTTCCGTACTTGGATAAACAGGTTGAAGTGTAAAATCATCAGGTGTTTTTTCCGTGGCAAACAATTCTATTTCCGGATGGGTGATCTGGGGCTCACCGTTAAAAAAGCTCAATCTTCCATACGCTAAATACCGGAAACCGGGATTCAGGGACTTCTGTATCCAACTGATGCTCTGGAACCAGATGAGCTGAAGGCATCCCGTAGCATCTTTAATTTCGGAAACCAGCCTTTTAGTCCGGCCCTCTCCCAGGATATTTAATGTGCCAAGAATCCCGGCCACCTGTATGAATTCTGTGGAGGAAGAAATTTCGCTGATGGTATTGATCCGGGATTTGTCAATATGCCGGTAGGGATAAAGTTCCAGCAGATCCCGGAAACTGGCCACCTGAAGTTCTTTGCGGAGCATCTCGGCCCGGTGTGGGCCCACTCCCTTCAGGTACTCGATCGGGCTGGCTAATATCTCTGGGGAAGTCCTGCTCATGAGGGTAGGGGCAAATTTAGTTTAATTCCCGCTGAGATGGAGTTTGCCAGCTTGCATTAAACGGATTATGATTGTATCTTGGCCAAAGATTTCCCTTTGATGAAATATTACTTCAAGCTCCTCAGACCCAAGGACTGGGCAAAGAATCTTTTTTTGGTCATTCCTTCTTTTTTTGCCGGTCAGATTTACCCGCTTCTTCACTCTGAGCTCATGCTTTTCGGATTTGTTTCTTTTTGCTGTTTTGCCAGCAGCATCTATATAATCAACGATTACCGGGATATTGAAGACGACCGCAAGCATCCGGTAAAGTCAAAAAGACCCCTGGCTTCGGGTAAGGTAAGGAAACCGGTCGCCGTAATCATTTGTATTTTCCTGTTGCTGCTGGGCGTTTTCCTGGGTATTCTGGCCGATCATAGTTTTCAGTTCCTGTTTATCCTGGCCATCTACTTTTTTATGAACCTGGCCTATTCTTTCGGGCTCAAGAATATTGCCATCATCGATATTCTGATCCTGGCCACCGGATTTGTACTGCGGGTAAAGGCCGGGGCCATCATCGCCATGGTAGACACTTCTACCTGGCTGATCATCATGACCTTCCTGCTTTCCCTGTTCATGGCCATAGCCAAAAGAAGGGATGACCTTTTACTGAAAGGGGCCACCGGTACGGAAATGCGAAAGTCCATGAGCGGGTACAACCTGGATTTTCTGGACACCATGATGGGATTATTCAGCGCCATCATCATTGTGGCCTATATCAACTATACCGTTTCCGAGGCCACCATCATCCGGCTGGGTACCTACCGTTTATATTATACCAGCCTTTTTGTAATTGCAGGCGTGATGCGGTACCTGCAAATCACGTTTGTTCTGAAAAAATCAGGTTCACCCACAGATATTTTATATAAGGACTTCTTCATACAGGTTACGATTGCCCTCTGGATCATCAGTTTTTTCGTGATTTTGTATTTAAAAGACATCATAATATTTAAAAGATGAAGAAGCATATTGCAAACTGGGGCAATTACCCGGTTGTGGAAAGTAATGAGGAATCTTTTTCATTTCCGGATCAGCTGCGCCAGCTGATGGATGAGCAAACTCCCTTTATCCCCAGGGGGAACGGTCGTTGTTACGGGGATGCATCCCTTGCCAAAAGAACCATATCCACCTTAAAATATAATAAGATCCTTTCTTTCGATGCGGCCAAAGGTGTATTTGCCTGTCAGAGCGGACTCACCCTGGATCAGATCCTGGAAGTAATCGTTCCGAAAGGATGGTTTCTTCCGGTTACGCCCGGAACAAAATTCATTACGGTCGGAGGTGCCGTGGCCAGTGATGTGCATGGGAAAAATCATCATATTGACGGTTCTTTTTCCAATCACATCCTGGAAATGGACATTACCCTGTCGTCCAGGGAAACCCTAACCTGTTCGCCGGTAATGAACCCTGATCTTTTTGAGGCAACCTGCGGTGGTATGGGTTTAACCGGGATCATCACGCGGGTTAGCTTTCAACTGAAGAAGATGGAAACCTCTTTTATCCGGCAAAAGCAAATCAAGGCGGCCAATCTGGAAGAATTGATCAGGCTGTTTGAAACCCATCAGTATCATACATACTCTGTTGCCTGGATCGATTGTCTTAAAAAAGGTGCACATTTCGGACGCAGCATTCTCATGCTCGGAGAACATGCCCTTTTAACTGACCTGAGTGAAAAACAAAAGCAGGATCCGCTCCGGCTTCCCAGAAAAAAACAGATTAATTTTCCGTTCAACCTGCCCTCCTGGGTTTTGAATGCGTTCACCGTAAAAGCATTCAATTATCTTTTTTATACCAAAAATTTTAAAAAGGAAATCAACAGCGTTATTTCCTATGAACCTTTTTTCTATCCGCTGGATGCCATCCTGCACTGGAACCGCGGATATGGCAAAAACGGATTTGTACAGTATCAGTTCGTATTGCCCCTGGAGGCCAAACAAGGCCTGGTTGAGATCCTGAACCGGATCAGTGACAAGGGCCTGGGTTCTTTTCTGGCCGTGCTGAAAGTTTTTGGCAAACAGGAAAGTATTATTTCCTTTCCGAAAGAAGGATATACGCTGGCGCTCGATTTTCCTGTCCGGCCCGGCCTGCTGGCTTTTCTGGATGAGCTGGACCTGGTGGTACTTCGTTATGGAGGAAGGTTGTATATGTCCAAAGACGCGCGGATGAAACCGGAAGTGCTTCAAAGCGGTTATCCTGATCTCGGGAAATTTATGGATATTGTCAGGAAATATAATCCGGATGGAAGGATCCATTCTCTTCAATCCGACAGGTTATTTTTAACATCTAACTGAAAATCATGGCCACTGTTCTCATACTGGGAGCCACATCCGACATCGGGGTGGCCATCGCTAAAAAATTTGCTTCTCAAAAATTTGATATTCAACTGGCGGCGCGCCGCCAGGAGCAATTGGAGCCCTTACGGTCAGACATCATCATCCGTTACGGCGTCGGTTGCAGCGTTCATGCCTTTGACGCATTAAAATATGGCGAACATGCGGCTTTTTTCAATGCGCTGTCTCCCTGTCCCGATGTTACCGTTTGTGTATTTGGTATGCTGTATGAAGAGGACCTGGCTTTCAATGACTGGCAGATAACAGAAAGGATGATCAATACCAATTATACCGGCGCCGTTTCCATACTTAACGGGGTTGCGCAAAATTACATCGCGAAACAAAAAGGAACGATTATTGGTATCAGTTCCGTGGCCGGTGACCGCGGCCGCGCCAGCAAACTTATTTATGCCAGTTCCAAAGCCGCATTCACCACTTATCTGGCGGGTCTCCGGAATAAATGTTTTAAGGAAAAGGTGCAGGTGATGACGGTGAAGCCGGGATTTGTTTATACCAAAATGACGGAGAATCAGTCTTTGCCCGGGTCGCTCACTTCCACACCGGAGGAGGTGGCCGGTATCATATACAAGGCTTATCAGAAAAAGAAGAATGTGCTGTATGTAAAATGGTTCTGGAGATACATCATGCTCATCATTAAAAGTATTCCGGAATTCCAGTTTAAAAAAATGAAGCTGTGAGTGATTACAAAAAGATCGCTTTTTTTGATTTTGACGGAACCATTACAACAAAGGACAGCTTATTGGAGATCATTAAATTTCAAAAAGGAAATCTGTCTTTTTACCTGGGCTTTTTATGGCATGCACCCTGGCTGATCGCGTACAGGCTGAAAATAATTCCCAGCGACACTGCCAAACAGAAGATACTGAAGTATTTTTTTGGTGGAATGAAAGCAACCGATTTTCAGAAAACCTGTGATGATTTTGCCGCATCCAGGCTCCCCGGTATTGTTCGCGGGGAAGCCTTGCGGGAAATCCGGAAACACCAGGCCGCCGGAGTGGAAGTGGTGATCGTTTCTGCATCTGCGTGTAACTGGATCCGGAAATGGAGCGAAGCCTTATCCCTTGAACTGGTTTGCACGGCACTGGAAATATCCGACGGCCGGATCACCGGCCGTTTGATGGGCGGAAATTGTCATGGAGAAGAAAAAGTGCGCCGCATCAGGGAAAGATGGAATCTGGATGAATTTGAGGAAATATATGCCTACGGGGATACGGAAGGCGACAAGCCCATGCTGGCCCTGGCAACCCAATCCTATTATAAGCCTTTCAGGAACCCATGAATACACTTACCAACATATCCTTTTTCATCAGCGGATTTATCTTTCTCTATCTGGTAGCGAACACCGGTTATCTTTTTGTGATTGCGATCTGCGGCCGGCTGATCCCCGGAAAGAAATTCGCCATCCATCCGGATAAGAAAAAGATTGCGGTGCTGATACCCTGTTACAAGGAGGACCTGATCATCACGGATACTGCATCCCGGGCCGCAGGGCACGATTATCCCGTTGACCGGTTTACCGTAACCGTTATAGCGGATAAGCTGAAACCGGATACCATCGCGAAATTGAGGCAAATACCGGTGCAGGTACTGGAAGTGGATCTGCATATGAAATCCCGCTCCCTGCATGCCGGCCTGGAGACGCTGAGGGGAACCGGTACCGAAATTGTGATGATCCTGGATGCAGATAATATTATGGGACCGGAATGCCTTGAAAAGGTGAACGCCGCTTTCCACAACCATTGCAGGGCCGTGCAATGCCACCGTACGGCTAAAAATAAAAATACCTCCATCGCCTGGCTGGATGCCATGAGCGAAGAGATCAACATCAATCTTTTTCGCCGTGGACCGGCCGTGCTGGGATTGTCTGCTGCACCCATCGGATCCGGAATGGCCTTTGACGCAGCGCTCATCACGGAAATATTTTCTTCCGAAGAGATATGGCGGAATCCGGGAGAGGACCGCGAGATCGATATGCAGTTGATGGTACGTAAAATAAAAATGGAATTCATAGACGATGCCATGGTGTACGATGAAAAAGTAGCCAGCGAAATGGTCTTTGAAAAACAACGTGTGCGCTGGCTGGAGGCCCAGATGAATCACCTCAGAAGATTTTTTCACGGGGACATGAAAGCGGCTCCTAAAACCATTCTCTATTACAACAAATTCTTCCAAAACCTCCTTTTACCGCGCATACTCACGCTTACGGTATTTTGCCTGATCGGCGTACTGTTGCTCATCCAGGCTTTGTTCCCGGTCCACTTTCTTTTTCCGGGCCGGGTGACCTGGATCATGCTGATGGGCGTTTATTTTTTTGCACTGTTTATTTCGATCCCGGGTAC
>DASRLM010000046.1:0-10122 GCA_035648455.1 Puia sp.
GAAGGGGCTGATCAGGGTAATGGAAATGCCAACCAGTACCTGGATACCAGTTCGCCGCGCATTCCGATTGACTCCAAACTTTCCAACGACGAGCAGAATATCCTGAAAGAAGCCAATGCCGCATCAAAAAGATCCGAACCCGCAAAAACACAACCGGCACCGGAAAAGAAAAAGAAGAAAGGATTTTTCGGAAGACTTTTCGGGGGGAAGGACAAGTAGGGAAAGAGAATGGACAATTGATAAGGGACAGTGGACAATGTTGAATGAATATACTTACGGCAGATAGTTGAACAAAAAAAGGCTCTTTCTGAGCCTTTTTTGTTGCGAAGGGAGGGTTCGAACCTCCGACCTTCGGGTTATGAGCCCGACGAGCTACCGCTGCTCTACTTCGCGATGTGGAGGGCAAATTTACGATCGCCCGAGGTACTATCCAAAGTTATTTTATGCTCAGAGACCCGGTTTAACCGCTCACCCATTCCGGCAATGTGTACGGCAGTTTCAGGACGAAGTCAATTACATGTACAGTCACCTCAGGATTCATTTACTCATCTGTACGGCTATTTTAGGACGAGACAGTCGGCTTTTCCCAATTGAAGTTGACAGGAGACAATTGTCAACTGTCCATTATTCAAATCATTTCCCTTTCCAGCACCGGATTCTTAACGCGTTTGACGGTAAATTCCTTGGCGGCTTTAATGAAGTGCACAAAGATGGGCTGGGGATTTTCCACGGTGCTTTTTAATTCAGGGTGATATTGAACGCCGATAAAAAAAGGATGTTCAGGTAATTCAATGATTTCCACCAGGCCGCTTTCGGGATTTTTTCCACTGGCAACCATGCCGGCCTGTTCAAACTGCTGAAGGTAGTCGTTGTTGAACTCATAACGGTGACGGTGCCGTTCTGAAATAAGGGGTTTGTTATAGATTTCCCTCGCCAGCGTATTGTCTTTGATCGCGCAGGGATAGGCACCCAGGCGCATGGTGCCGCCTTTAACGGTAATTTTCTTTTGATGTTCCATCAGGTCAATTACGGGAATGGGTGTATCGGGCTGCATTTCCGTAGAATGGGCGGCGGTTAGTCCCAAAACATTCCGGGCATATTCAATCACCGCCATTTGCATACCCAGACATATTCCAAAGAAGGGTAGGCGTTTTTCCCTGGCATATTTCACCGCGATGATCTTGCCTTCCATTCCACGATGGCCAAAACCGGGAGCCACCAGGAGTCCGTCGAGGTTACCCAGTTTTTCTCCCACATTTTCCGGGGTAATGGATTCACTGTGCACATTCATGATCTGCACCTTGCACTCATTCATGGCGCCTGCATGCACAAAAGATTCCAGGATGGATTTATAGGCATCCTGCAGTTCAATGTATTTGCCGATTAATCCGATGGTCACTTTCTGCTTGGGGTGTTTCAATTTCTCCAGGAACATTCTCCACCGGCCGAGCTCCGCATCCTGGTATTGGGTGATGTTCAGTTTCTTCAAACAGATCAGGTCCAGTTTTTCCTTCATCATGTTCACCGGCACCTCATAGATGGTTGAAGCATCGGCAGCTTCGATCACAGCCTCTATTTTTACATTGCAGAAGAGCGCAATCTTTTTACGGATTTCGGGAGAAAGTGGTTCCTCCGTACGGCAAACAATAATATCCGGGTTAACACCTTCCTGGCTCAGCAGCTTTACACTGTGCTGGGTGGGTTTTGTTTTTAGTTCTTTCGCCGCCCTGAGATAGGGAATTAAGGTGAGGTGGATAACCACACAGTCTTCTTCCGGCATTTCCCATTGTAACTGCCGGACGGCTTCAATGAAAGGCAAAGACTCAATGTCTCCTACCGTACCGCCAAGCTCCGTGATGATCACATCGTATTCATTACGCTGCCCGAGCAACAACATCCTCCGCTTGATCTCATCCGTGATATGCGGAACAACCTGAACAGTTTTTCCGAGGTAAGCGCCTTCCCTTTCTTTGTTGATGACCGTCTGATAAATTTTCCCGGTGGTTACGTTATTGGCCTGCGAAGTAAAAATGTTGAGGAACCGCTCATAATGACCCAGGTCAAGATCCGTTTCTGCACCATCTTCCGTAACAAAACATTCGCCATGCTCGTATGGATTCAGGGTTCCCGGATCGATGTTGATATAGGGATCAAATTTCTGAATCGTAACCCGGAGACCCCTTGCCTGTAATAATTTTGCCAGCGAAGCCGCAATAATGCCTTTCCCCAACGAAGAAGTAACACCTCCTGTAACAAAAATAAATTTGGCCATAATTTCTTAATTAAGACAGCTTAAAATCTGGTAAATTAATTGATATGACCTGTTGAATGTCGAGTGGAAAAACAGTATCCAGAAGGTCATGCAAACCTACGGCAATTTTTCCAATTGCGAAAAAGCATAAACGCGGATTGTGGATAAATGGAAGATAACAAACTGGTGGCCGGAAAGTTTATTTCAGCATGTTGACGAAAAAATAATCCGCCTTTGTTTTGAAGAGGATGGCTGACTTGGGAATATTAACCAGGCTTTTGCTTATCCTGGCAACCGTGCTTTCAGACGGAACATTTTCTGTTTCCCTGATCTTGAAAGTGTGGAATAAAATGACAGCTACAATCTCGGCAATCAATATGATGCCACTCAGGTTCTTTTTCATGGGGTTTAGGATCTTAACAATGCTCGGTTCTTTCTAAGGGTTTCTCTATAACGACAAATTTCCGTCAATATTTTGGCAAATGCAAGTGCCGGCGGGGCCTGCCGGCAAAATAAATTCTAAGTTATTGATAACCAAGAGACACTATCCATGGGCGATTTTGTCAAAACTGGCCACCAGTCCTTTGATCAGTGAGGAACTGAATCCCCGGTGTTCCATTTCATTTAATCCCGCTATGGTACAACCCTTTGGCGTGGTTACCTTATCGATCTCCTGTTCCGGGTGGGTTTGCTTTTTCAGAAGCAATTCCGCCGCTCCTTTTACGGTTTGTGCGGCTATCAGACTGGCAGTGGCAGCATCAAATCCGATTTCAATGCCGCCCTGGATATTGGCGCGGATATAACGCATGGCAAAAGCAGTGCCGCAGGCGCCCAGCACCGTTGCCGCATCCATGAGCTTCTCGTCTATGTTTACCGTACTGCCCAACTGATTAAAGATATCAGTGACTTCCTGAAACTGTTCGGCGCTAACCTCTTTGGAAGTAGCCAGGCAAGTCATGCTTTCGCGGATGGAAATGGCCGTATTGGGCATTGCCCGCACAATCGGAATATCATGATCGGTCAGGTCCGAAAGCTGTTGAATGCCGACGCCGGTGATCACGGACACCAGCAGGTGTTTCCCTTTTTTAAAACTTCCTTTCAGTTTGGTCAATACATCGTCCACCTGAAATGGTTTTACCGCGAGGATGATCAGATTCGCATAATTCAATGCATCGGCATTATTTCCGCTGACCATCACCCCCTTTCTTTCCAGCAAATGCAGCTGATCTACGGACCGGCGGGTGATGAGTATATGTCCCGGATGTATAAATCCGCTTTGAATCAATCCTTCAGCAATGGCCATACCCAGGTTTCCGCCTCCGATGATTCCGATTTTACTGATCATGATGCTAGTAATAGTTATGGGGTGAGAGGTAATTTTTTACATAGTCCGCGACGCCTTTTTCGAGGCTGTAAAAGGGCTCTTTATACCCCGCAGACCTTAACTTTTCCATATCTGCTTCCGTAAAATACTGATACTTATCGCGGATATCCTCCGGCATGTCTATATATTTTATTACCGGCTGTTTCCCCACACCCTTAAATACGGCTTTTACCAGGTCTTCAAAACTTCTGGCTTTCCCTGTACCCAGATTATATAAGCCACTGGGAACATGCATGGACTGGTGATTTTCCATCAGCCAGTAACAGACTTCCAGGATATCTTTTACATATATAAAATCACGCAGTTGCTGCCCATCCCTGAAATCCGGCCGGTGGGATTTAAACAGCTTTACCTCTCCGTCCTTTTCCAACTGGCGGAAAGCATGCCAGACCACACTGGCCATGCGGACCTTGTGGTATTCATTGGGTCCGTAGACATTGAAAAATTTTAACCCGGCCCAGAATGGCGGATGGCTGTTTCCCCGTATCGCCCATTTATCAAACTCATTTTTAGAGACCCCGTAAGGATTCAGCGGGTTTAATCTGAACGGGACTTCGTGATCATCCCGGTAACCGAATTCCCCTGCACCATAGGTGGCCGCCGAAGAAGCATACACCAGGGGTATTTGTTTCATCATGGCATAGTCCCATATTTTCTGGGAATACTCTACGTTCAGCCTTTCATGCACGGCATAATCAAACTCGGTGGTATCCGTTCTGGCCCCGATGTGAAATACGAATTCAATGTGCGGTTTTGTTGTTTCCAGCCACTCAAAAAAATCATCCCGTTCAATTTTATCGCTGTATTGCTTTCCTTCCAGGTTATGTACCTTATCCACGCGACTGAATTCATCCACGAGAATGAGCTGCTCAAATCCCTTTTTATTCAGGAAACCAGTAAGACAACTGCCAATAAAACCCGCAGCGCCGGTAATTACAATGCGCGCATTTTTTGTCATGCTTCAACAATTGATTCCATCTCCTTTTCAATAGCGGTATCGTACCTGTTTTTCCATTGCCGGATAGATCCCCAGTTTTCTCCGTTGATCCGCACATCCGATGTACCAACCTCTCCCAGGATTTCAAAAGGAAAATCACCGAGTTCTTTTTTCAAGGCATCCAGCTTACCTTTTTTCACACTGACCACCACCCTGCTTTGTGACTCACCGAACCAGTAGGCATCGCAGCGGACATTGTTTTTATGATCCTGAACATCAAATCCGAGTTCGCGATGAAAACCGCATTCTGCCAGTGTAACGAATAAGCCTCCTTCTGAAACATCGTGGGCAGACTCAACCAGTTTGCCTTTAATGCAACGGGAAATTTTTTTCTGCAGCAGAAATTCTTCTTCCAGGTCAAAATGCGGGGCGGGACTGAATTCCACATTATGCACCGCATAGAGATAGGCAGAGGAATGAATATCGCTCCGGGATTCCCCCACTAAAACGATGAGGTCCCCCGCCTGTTTAAAAAACAGAGTCATCTTGTCTTTTACATTTTCAAGCAATCCCACCATGCCAATGGTCGGCGTAGGATATACCGCGCCTTCGGGATGCTGATTGTAGAAACTCACATTTCCTCCGGTTACCGGCGTATCAAATCTCAGGCAGGCATCACCCATTCCCTTTACGGCATGTACGAACTGATAATATACCCCGGGCTGATAGGGATTTCCAAAATTCAGGCAGTTGGTAACCCCCAGGGGTGTTCCGCCCGAACAAACAATATTTCTGGCTGATTCCGCCACGGCAATCATGGCACCCCGGTATGGATCCGCCAGTACATAGCGGCTGTTGCAATCGGTGGTCATTACAATGGCTTTGGGAGTTCCCTTAACCAGCACGATGGCTGCATCGGACGGATCATTGGTGGAACAGTTGGCGGCACCCACGGTACTGTCGTACTGAACACTGATCCAGCGTTTGGACGCAATGGATGGTAAAGCGATGATCAATTCTGCGATGGCCCTCAGGTTCTCCGGTACTGGTATGCTGTCGGAGTCAAACGACCTGACCTGGCTGAAATAGGCAGGTTCCCGGTATTCCCGGGTGTATTGCGGCGCTCCGCCTCCCAACACCAGTTCATAGGCCGGTATACTGGCTTCGAGTTGTCCGTCAAGATAAAAGCGCAGCATCTGGTCATCCGTTACTTCTCCGATATTGGAACAGGGCAAATCCCATTTATCAAAAATATCGAGCACCGCTTTTTCTTTGCCCTTTTCAACAACCATCAGCATTCTTTCCTGGCTTTCACTGAGCAAAAGCTCCCAGGGTTTCATGCCGGATTGCCGGGTAGGCACTTTATCCAGATCAATGCGCATACCGGTTTCCCCTTTGGCGCTCATTTCTGCCGTGGAACAAATGATGCCGGCTGCTCCCATATCCTGCATGCCGACTACGGCTCCGGTGGCTATCACTTCGAGACAGGCTTCCAGTAATTTTTTTTCCTGGAACGGGTCCCCCACCTGAACTGCGGGCAATTCTTCCACGCTTTCGCTGGTGATGTTGGCAGAAGCAAAGGAAGCTCCGCCTATGCCGTCCTTACCGGTGGCACTGCCCACAAAAAAAACGGGATTTCCGGTTCCCAGCGCGGTTGCTGAAACCGTTTCGCCTTTTTTCACAATGCCCACGCTCATGGCATTGACCAGGGGATTGGTATGATAACAGTCATCAAAATAGACTTCGCCGCCAACGGTCGGAACACCAAAACAATTTCCATAATGACCGATCCCGTGCACCACACCCGCCAGCAGGTGCTGCGTTTTTGGATCGGACAATTTTCCGAAACGGAGAGAATTCATCGAAGCAATGGGCCGGGCGCCCATAGTAAAAATATCCCGGTGAATGCCGCCAACACCTGTTGCGGCTCCCTGGAATGGCTCAATGGCGGAAGGATGGTTGTGGGATTCTATTTTGAATACCACACCCAGCCCGTCTCCTATGTCCATAAGACCGGCATTTTCTTCCCCCGCTTTCACCAGCATGTTCTTTCCTTCCCGGGGAAGGGTTTTGAGCCATTTGATGGAATTCTTATAACTGCAATGTTCGCTCCACATGGCACTGAAAGCACAGAGCTCAGTAAAATTCGGGACGCGTCCCAGCTTTTCACAGATCAGATCAAATTCTTCAGCCGTAAGTCGAAGTTGTTCGGCGGTTTTAACAGTAATTTCCATAATCATTTGGGAAACCGCAAAATTACGAACCGGGCGTTAATCTATTTGATAATTTTACGCCAGTATGAAGATTGCTTTTATTCATCCCAAACGGGCTTTTCTGCCGGAGCTGGCCGCCTATCAGACATTCTTCCATTCAAAAAATATCGAGATCATTATTTGTAAATACGGAGAAGAAGCCGCAACAGGTGCTGATGTCTACTGGTATATGATGGGAATATATCCCAGAGCAACCGGAAGCGGAAAACGGGTTATTCATGAATATTCCTCCTCATCTGTGCCTCCATATCGCAAACTCAAGGACCTGCTCAAAGGCAGGCTGAACCCCCGTCCGCATTTCCGGTTATACCACAATGAATATGTACGACATGAAATTCAACATAGGGATGAAGTCCCTTTCGGATACCGGGATCAGGGTGTCAGCGACGATTTTCATCCGGTTCCCGAAGCAGAAAAAAAATACGATTTCATTTACACCGGCGCTCTGTCTCCGGAAAGGAAAATAGAAGCCCTGCTCCGGGTATTTCAGCAGGGCGCTTTGAAAAACAGGACCATTCTTTTACTGGGACAGGATTATGACCGGCTGGCCACGGCCTGTTCCGCAAGCAGCAACATTATTTTCCGGGGGCCCATTTCCCGGGAAGAAATTCCCGGTTATTTATCCCAGGCACGGTTTGCAATTAATTATATTCCGAACCGGGAGCCTTTTAATGCCCAGACCTCCACCAAATTTCTGGAATACGCGGCCATGCGGATACCCATCATTAGCAGCAGCTATTTCTGGATTTCACAATTTCAGAAAAGATTCGGAGGAGAATATTTTTTGCTGAAAGAAGATCTTTCCAACCTCAGCTGGGGCAGGGTTAATTCATTCCACTATTCTTTTCCAAACCTGAAATCGTGGAACTGGGAACAACAAATCCGGTCATCCGGCATACTGGAATACCTGCAATCCGTTTTTCCGGAGGTCGCCTTTTAAACATGCGCCAGGGCGCGATCATATTCCAGGAGAATTTTCTGCACATTAAATTTCTCAATCACCAGAGCCCGGCCCTTTCTGCCCATATCGGCCCTCTGCGCAGCCGTCAGGTTCATCATATCCTCCATTTTCCTGGCCAGGTCCTCCGCGTCATTCACTGCGCACAGATAACCATTCACCCCGTCTTCAACCACCTCTTTGCAACCCCTGTTCAAAGACGTGACGATGGGAATTTCCATGGACGCGGCTTCCATCAGGCAGCGGGGAATGCCTTCAGCATAGAAAGACGGGAATACGAGGCAGTCCGCCTGTCGCAAAAAGGGCCTGACGTCTTTTGCAAATCCGCTGTAATGGATAAACCCTTTTCTTTGCCAGTATCGGATATCCCCCACCGTTATAGAATCCGGATGATGTTCCTCAAAAAAACCGATGAGTTCGAACCGGATATCCCTGTTTTTTCTCCTGAGTATCCTGGCGGCATCCACATAAATCCGAACCCCTTTACTTTTCAGGAGCCGGGTGCTCATCAGGAACTGGAATGCTTTTGTTCTGGCTACGGGGCGGAACGGAGCAGGTGCAAAATGGGCCGGGTTGATGCCCTCTCCCGGTAAAATTTTTATTTTACCGGTGTCCACCAGTTTGCGCTGAATGAACATTTCCGCGTCTTCTTTATTCAAAAACCAGACTTCCTTTGTCTGCCTCAGGGCCCTTTTATATAAGTAAGACACTGTTTTGTTCAACCAGTTCTGCCTGGCAAATGCATATCCCAGTCCGGTGATCACCGCCACGGATTCAATCCGGCAAGCCGCTGCGGCGAGAGAGCCATAAATATTGGGTTTAATCACATAATGAAAAATAAAATCAGGCTTTTGTTCCCGGTAGATCTTTTTCAGCGACCTGAATAACAAATAATCGCGGAAGGGGTTTTCGGACCGGTTGTTAAACTGAATATGCAAAAAATCACAGCCTTCCTTTTTCAGTTCGGCAGCAAATTCATCGGAAGGCGCAATCACCAGCACCTCGAAACGGGGTATCAGATGACGAATCAGGTCCAGCCGGAAATTATAAACAGACCAGGCACTATTTGCCACGAGCGCGATCTTTTTCTTCTGCCGGACGGGCTGATTTTCGGTCATCAGGAGATATTAAATTCAAATTTATAGATTTGGGGGATTAAAACCGGGCAAACCTTTCAGATGCTTACCTACTTTCTCTTTATTTTTTACCTGGTTGCAGGGATTATTGCGCTTCACCTGATCATCCGACGCAAGGGCATCGGCTTTTCCATCCGGCATACCGCAGCGGCCGTCCTGTTCAGGGTATTTATGGGTTGCCTTTATGGATATATTTTTCTGCATTATTATGGCGGCGATGATACCTGGGGATATTTTTTGGAATCAAGGGGCGAAACCGACGTATTGCTGAGTCATCCGCTACGGTTCATCCGGGAATTCCTTCCCCGCCATTCCCTTCAGTCCGCCCAATACCAGGTATGGCCCGCGGTGGTTTTCTATGTCGTGCATTTTGAAAACTGGTTCATGGTGAAATTACTCGCCGTCCTTAACCTGCTGAGTGGAAAGAATTATTATATTGACCTGTTGTGGTTCGATCTGCTGACCATAACGGGCCCGTTGTTGTTTTATAAAATGCTGGTCCGCCGGTTTCCATCCCGCGCGGGCATGTATTATCTCCTGGTCTTTTTTATTCCTTCGGTCACTTTCTGGTTCAGCGGCATACGGGCCGAGGCGCTGATCTTTTTGTTTATGGTGGTTGCCATATATAACGGTAAAAGATATGCGCAAAACCCCGGCATCAAACAGGCAGCGGGCCTGTTCCTGGGCCTGACCGGCTTCCTGTTTTTCCGGATGCAGTTCCTGGCTATCTTCCTGCCTGCACTGATTGCCTATATGCTCAGCGTAAAGAATAAGCAATCCGCACCGGTATATTTCAACAGGATCTATCTGGTTGTGCTGCTGCTGATTTCCGGAAGTCTTTTTCTTCCTCCGGCCTACCAGTTGTCCCGGCCGCTGATCCGCGCGCAGCAAAGTTTTTCAGCGCTGCACGGCAACACCCGGTATGCGCTGGACAGCCTTCAACCCGGACCCATATCACCCATTAAAGTGCTTCCCCAGGCGCTGGCCAACAGTACTTTTCGTCCTTATCCCTGGGAAGGAAAGGGACTTCTTCAATCCCTTTCTTCCATTGAGAATATTTTTCTTTTTGGCGGATTCCTGTTTTTTATCTTAAGCTTTCCCAAAAAGCATAAGGTCACCGATCCGCTGCTGTGGCTTTTTCTGTATTATGGGCTTACGCAACTGCTGGGTATCGGATATACCG
>DASRLM010000047.1:0-3304 GCA_035648455.1 Puia sp.
ACTTCGCGTATAACCGTCACCGTGGGTAAGTTCGGCATGGCGGATTTTTTTGATCAGAATGCCGTCAGCCATGATCCGCGCAGCGATTTCATGAACTGGGCCCTGATGAACAACGGGGCTTTTGACTATGCGGCCAATACCCGGGGTTATACCGGCGGGATCGTGGTGGAATATTACCGGCCCGGCTGGGTGCTGCGGGCTGCCACGGCATTGATGCCGGAATATGCTAATGGACCCACGCTGAATTTTAATTACGCAAAAACGAAAGAGGAAACGGTGGAGCTGGAAAAAGATTATTCCATTCAAAAACATTCGGGATCGGCAAGGCTTCTTTTTTATTACAATACGTCCAAAGCCCCGGCTTACCGCCAGGTGATCGATGATTTTAATAATGGTACCGATCCCTCCATGGATGTGATCTATGGTAAACAATATGGAGGTAAAAAATTCGGGATGGGGCTGAATGCTGATCAGGAGCTGAGCGACCGGCTGAAAGCTTTTTTCCGCGCTGGTTGGAACGATGGTAAAACAGCTACCTGGGCCTTTGCAGAAATTGACAATACGGCCAGTGCCGGTGTCCGGTATTATGGCATCGGCAGGAACAGAACGGCTGATAATATCGGTATTGCCCTGCTTTCCAACGGCATCTCCAAAGATCACCGTGATTTTTTAAATGCCGGAGGTTATGGGTTTATGCTGGGGGATGGGAAATTGCCGGATTATGCCCGGGAGAATATTGCAGAATTTTTTTACCAGGTTAAACTCTTTGAATTTGTTTATGCATCAGCGGACTACCAGTTTGTTTTGCATCCCGGCTATAATCCGGACCGCGGACCCGTGCATTTATTTGCGGCCAGGGTGCATGTTATCCTTTAATCAGATATTTCCTTTTTTCAGTTCATTCACGGCAAAATCACAGGCCCGGGCAGTCAGCGCCATATAGGTCAGGGATGGATTTTGCCAGGCGGAAGAAGTCATACAGCTTCCATCGGTAACGAACAGGTTTTTTACTGCATGCACCTGGTTAGATCCATTCAGCACCGAGGTTTTAGGATCACGGCCCATGCGCATGGTTCCCATTTCGTGCACGGCGGATCCCGCGGGCTGGTCGTAACTGAATGTCTGAATATTATGAAACCCGGATTTCTCCAGCATGTCCGCCGCCGTTTCCTCAATGTCTTTCCGCATGGTTTTTTCATTTTCTCCATATTGAAAATGGATATGGACAAGCGGAAGTCCCCATTGGTCTTTTTTCAGATCGTCGAGGCTAATTCCATTTTGAAAATAGGGCAGTGTTTCTCCCCAACCGCCCAGCCAGAGCGTCCAGGGACCAGGTTTCAGCAACGCATCCTTGAAATTTTTTCCGAATCCTTTTGTTTCCGCGCCCTGCAATTCCCAGTTTTTTCTCGCCCCGCTGCCCTGAAACCCCCAGCCCCGGATATAATCGGACCGTTGCGTTCGGGCATCAATGTTGCGGAATCTCGGGATGTAAATGCCTGCCGGTTTGCGGCCGTAATAATAGCTGTCCTCCATGCCGGCATGATCGCCATAGGCACCGCTTCCGGTAAAATGATCCATTAAATTCCGGCCCACCTGGCGGCTATCATTACCTAGTCCGTCCGGGAAACGGGCCGACCGGGATTGCAGCATCAGGGCGGCTGAGGGAATGGTGGAGGCATTCAGGAAAATGATCCGGGAAAAATATTCGGTCACCTGTTTGGTGATGGCATCCATCACCATCACTCCGGTTACGCGTTTTTCCTTATCGTCATACAATATTTCAATGACGACGGCATCAAAAACCACGGACAGGTTTCCGGTTGCAGCCGCTGCAGGCAGCGTCGCAGAATTGCTGCTGAAATATCCGCTGTACGGGCATCCCCGGGAGCAAAGATTTCTGAACTGGCAGGGGCCTCGATCCTTCCATCCTCTGGTTAAATTGGCCACCCTGGCCGGAGTAACGATGCGTTCGGGGTAACGGGAACGGACATCCGATGCAAAATGATCTTCGATACAATTCATTTCTATCGGCGGCAGAAATTGTCCATCCGGCAGATGCGGCAAACCTTCCGCCCGGCCACTGATGCCGGCAAAAGTTTCCACGTAGTTGTACCAGGGCTCAATATCCTTATACCGGACCGGCCAGTCAACACCATGTCCGTCCTTTTCATTGGCGCCGAAATCCAGGTCACTCAGCCGGTAACATTGCCTTCCCCAGGTTAATGATCTTCCGCCTACCTGGTATCCGCGGACCCAGTGAAAAGGCGTGTCCTGGATATAGGGATGTTCCCGGTCGCCCACATAAAAAGCTTTATTTCCCGGATCATAATTCTGGGAAGACACCGGATCGTCCTGGATATCCTGAATGGAATTGTTTAGTCCGTGCGGAAACTGCCAGGGCGCCGTGAAAGCTGTTGTATAGTCTTTCACATGCACCACGTTCCTGCCCCTTTCGATCACCAGGGTCTTTAATCCCTTTTCACAAAGTTCTTTGGCAGCCCATCCCCCACTGATTCCCGATCCGATAACGATGGCATCGAAACTATGCTGTTCCAGTCCTTTTGTATTTACATAAACCTGTTTTGGATCGCCCATGGGATATTATTTGGTGGCCCAGGCCCTTTGACCGGGTTCCATGGGCACGCAACCCTGGTATCTGCCCGGTACCGGGATATAACGAAGCGCCAGGCTGGCACCTTTTTCGGATATGCAGAAGCTTTCCACGGTATACTGTTTGAGCGTTTCAAAAAAAGGACTGCCCAATACTTTATTTTTAGCGCGGCCCAGGCGATCACTGACCGGTTGCGACAGGTGTTCGAAATAAAGCAGGATTTTTTCCTTTTCCTGCTCCGTGCACTGTAAGAAATCCTTATCGTAACGGGAACGGGTATGCGCTTCCAGATCCTGCAGGCCCCGGATGAACCGGTTGAGGGTTTTCTTGTCGGTGCATTGGGTAAGCAGCGGGATCATAAACCGGATCACGCCGGCTTCTGTTGCTCCCGGCGTATCGGTGGCTGGGATGATGGATTCAGACAGGGCGGTAAGCAGCGGGATTTTAGAGGACAGGTATTGGAGATCGGGATTTTTGGTCAGGGCGAACCATTCGTAGCTGCCATAGGCCGCGGCCGTTGCGCCGCCGGCGAGCAGGATTCTGCCAATGGCTCTGCGTCTTTTCATCCCTTCCCGTTTTTTTTAAGATTTGCGTGCCATGCCGGATCTGACCGGATTTATTGGTTGCCTGATGATCAAAATTTTACGCCGGCAACATTTTTTACTTGACCCCGGATTTATCCACCGCCAGCAC
>DASRLM010000048.1:0-2215 GCA_035648455.1 Puia sp.
TCACTTTCGTTCCCATGCTGTGATAAAAATAGGCGAACTCCACGCCGATCGCTCCGCTGCCCACCACGATGATGCTTTTGGGTTGCTGGGGAAGGTTCATGGCTTCCCGGTAACCGATGATCTTTTTGCCATCCTGTTTCAGGTTAGGGAGTTCCCGGCTCCGGGCTCCGGTGGCTATGATGATGTGTTTGCCTTCCACAACCTGGGCTTTCCCATCAGCGCCGGTCACTTCCAACTGTCCTTTGGCCTTGAACTTGCCAAAACCCATAAATACATCGATCTTGTTTTTTCTCATCAGGAACTGTACGCCCTTGCTCATCTTATCGGCCACTCCACGACTCCTTTTGATCACCGCAGGGAAATCGGGCTTTCCACTGGCTTCAATGCCAAAATCCCTGGCATGTTTGATGTCTTCATAAACCTGGGCGCTTTTCAGGAGCGCCTTGGTGGGAATACAACCCCAGTTCAGGCAGATGCCACCCAGACTTTCCCTTTCAATAATAGCTGTTTTTAAACCCAGTTGAGAAGCGCGGATGGCAGCCACATAACCGCCGGGACCACTTCCAAGAACAACGACATCATAAGCCATAGAGATAATTTTTAGTATGGAGGATAATTTCGGACTGCAAAGCTATGGGGAAAATCCGATAATCAAACCTGGCCTGTACGGGATCAAACTCTGGCCAACTTATTTTAATTTGCAGCATGATCAAAATTAATGTTCTCGCAATCGCGGTTCACCCGGATGATGTGGAGCTCTGCTGCTCCGGAACCCTGATGATGGAAAAACTGCATGGAAAAACCACCGGGGTAGTTGATCTGACCAGGGGCGAGCTCGGCACCCGGGGTACGGCAGATCTGCGTATGCAGGAATCCCGGGCGGCGGGAAAGATAATGGATCTGGACATCCGGGAAAACCTCCGCATGGCCGACGGATTCTTTCAGAATAATGAAGAAAACCAGCGTTTGCTCATATCGGCCATTCGGAAGTATCAGCCAGAGATCGTGCTGGCGAGCGCGCTGTCGGACCGGCACCCTGATCATGGCCGGGCAGGAAAACTCATTTCGGACAGTTGCTTTCTGAGCGGACTGCGCAAAGTGGAAACAAAAGATGAATCCGGGGCAAACCAGACCCACTGGCGCCCGAAATACATTTTCCATTTTATTCAGGACCGGTTTTATTCGCCCTCTTTTGTATATGACATATCGCGTGTATTTGACCGCAAACTGGATTCCATCAGGGCCTATGCATCGCAGTTTCATTCTAAAACCTATTCTGTGGAGGAGCCCCAAACCTATATTTCCAGTCCCGAATTCCTGGATTCCATTATTGGGCGACACCAGATGTTCGGGAAGATGATCGGGGTGCACTACGCAGAAGGATTTATTACGGAAAAAATGATCGGGATTCGCAATCTGGATGCATTTATACAACTCGATACCTAAACCGCCGTTTTTAGCGTTGTAAACGGGGAAAAGGACTCATTTTTAACAGGATCTTCTTGAAAAATGAAGTACCTTTGTGCCTGTTTTCAATATAAAGAAATCATCCATGCAAATACCTAAATTCGCTTCCACTCCCCATACTTTTCACGCTGATCTGAAAAAAAGGATCAATGCCTATTTTGATCAGAAAGGAAAGTCCATGACAGGTAATTTTAATCTGTACCTGAAAGCTGCGGTGCTGGGGCTTTCTTTCATCGGCCTGTACATTCACCTGATATTTTTTACACCGGGCACGATGCTGGCGATTGGAGAATGCGTATTGCTTGGCTGTGTGATATCCGCCATCGGCTTTAATGTGATGCATGACGGAGCCCACGGCAGTTTCAGTAAACGCAAATGGGTAAACATGATGGCCGCTTTCTCCCTGAATGTACTGGGCGGCAATAGTTTTATCTGGAACAGTAAACACAATATAATTCACCATTCCTATACGAATGTTGCCGGCGTAGACGATGACATTGACATCCAGCCCTGGATGCGCATGAGCACTTCCCAAAAAAGGCTTAAGCTGCATAAGTACCAGCATTTTTATTTCTGGGCATTGTATTCCTTGTTGTACATCCTGTGGATTTTTCTGCTGGACTATAACAAATATTTTACGAGTAAAGTGGGTGAAGTACCACTAAAGAAAATGAAGCTTTCAGATCATTTTAATTTCTGGTTCTTTAAATTGCTGAATGGTTTTCTTTTTGTTGCCCTTCCGATTCTT
>DASRLM010000049.1:0-5879 GCA_035648455.1 Puia sp.
TGAAGGGTTTAAAAACCGGACAGGTATTGAAGATCATTAACAGTTTTGAACCGACACCACTTGTAAAACTGCTGGAAAAACAGGGCTTTCAATTTTATGTGGACAACGTCGGGGAGGATTGGGTGGAGACTTACCTTTATAAATCATCCGGTGCATCGGCGCCGTTGCCGGAGGCGGATACAAGCACTTCGGCCAACTGGGATCTTTCCCTGAAAAGGTTTGAAAAGAAACTACAACCCATTGATGTCCGGCAGCTGGAAATGCCACAACCCATGATGGCCATTCTGGAAGCATTGGATAAATTACCGCATGATCATGCTTTGTTTGTGCATCATAAGCGCATTCCTGTTTTCCTGTTAACGGAATTGAAAGAACGAAACTTTGAGTACCGCATTCGGGAAGCGGGTGATGGGGAGGTGCATTTGATAATTTTTCATGACTAAATGATTGGCGCTTCACCAAATACAGGTCTTCAGCAAACCACATCCTATAAGGTGGTGCTGCCCTTTTATATCTATGCCGCCATTTCATTTTTAGCAGCCTGCATTTTGTTATTGCTGAACGTCTGCGCTGTGCATCAGCACTATTTTCTGCCGCAGACCCTGGCGATTACACATATCATGGCGCTGGGATGGGGGACCATGATCATACTGGGCGCCAGTCATCAGTTATTACCTGCGCTGATTGACGGAAAATTAAGCAGCAATACAATGGCTTATCTGTCGTTCGGATTTGCGGCCATCGGAATTCCATTGTTAGTCACCGGATTTTATTTATTCCAAACAGGTTGGCTACTTCAAACAGGCGCCATATTCGTTAACGCGGCAATTATTTTTTACCTGATAAATGTGATCAGCAGTATTTATGAAACCAAAAAGATGGGCGTGCAGGCCGTTTTCGTAGTCACTGCCACGCTCTGGTTATTTGCTACGGCATTTTTTGGGTTATTACTGGTGTTTAATTTTACCCGTGCCTGGTTGCCGGATAATTCCGTTGAATATTTGTCCCTGCACGCCCACATGGGCATCGTCGGGTGGTTTCTTTTGCTGGTGCTGGGCGTGTCTTCCCGGTTGATTCCCATGTTCCTGATTTCAAAATATAACAATCCGAAAAGGCTGTGGTGGATCTATTCGCTGGTTAACCTTGGATTGTCAGGATTTGTTTTATTGAAAATTTTCGCTGAACCGGGTATCCTGTTTTATGTGCCGGCATTATTGATCGGAGCTGCCCTGATCGGCTTTGTGGATTATTGCCGGCGGGCCTATCAGTCACGCCTCAGAAAACAAGTGGATGAACAAATGAGATTATCTCTTTTATCTGTTGCCTTTTTGCTTTTGCCCGTTCTTTGTCTGCTCGTGGTCCTTGCCTGTATGAGTAAAAATCAGCAGGCCAATACCATCATCCTGTATGGATTCTGTATTTTTTTTGGGTGGATCACGGCCATGATATTGGGCATGACATTTAAAACACTGCCTTTTATTGTGTGGAATAAAGTTTACCACGACAAAGCGGCGAAAGGAAAAACGCCAACCCCAAAAGAACTATTCAGCGAAAAACTATTCCATTGGATGAAAGTCTTTTATTTATCGGGATTTGGTTTGTTTATAGCCGGTATCCTGTTTCTGAATAATATTTTGCTCATTGCCGGCGCTGCATCCCTGCTGCTGACTGCCCTGTCTTACGCAGGCAATGTGGCCCGGATCATTCTTCATAAACCGAAATCCCCATGAACGTAATAACCAATGATGCGGTGAATTGCGAAAAAGCGCTCGGACCGCTTTACCAGGTATATGATCCCGAGATCGGTTTAAATGTGGTTGATCTGGGATTAATTTACCAGATCGATTTTTTGGAAGATGAAAAAGGAATAGCGGCAACGATGACCCTGACGACCCAGTTTTGTCCCATGGGGGAATCCATAACGAATAATGTAACCCAGGCTTTAACCGATACTTTTGCGGACTTCCGGGTGCAACTGAACCTGGTATTCGATCCACCCTGGAATGCAGCCCGGATTTCGGAAAGGGGACGAAAATTCTTGAATCGATAAATATGCTGAATTCTACCTCCAAAACGGCCATCAAAGCGGTCATTTACCTTGCATCAGCTGGTGATACCGGCAAAAAAGCCGGTATCCGGGAAGTTGCGCAACAAATTCATGCCAGCGAACATACAGTAGGGAAGATATTACAGCATTTGGCACGCAAGGGACTGATCAATAGTGTCAAAGGGCCTGCCGGAGGGTTTTCCGTGAGCCGGGTCCAAATTAACCAGCCGATTATCCATATCGTGGAAGCCATTGAAGGCCAGCAGGTATTTAAGGAATGCGGGCTTGGACTGAGTAAATGTTCGGCCGCACACCCCTGCCCCATCCACCATGAATATAAAACAGCCCGGGAAAGAATAGAGAAATTATTCAGGGATAGTACCCTGAAAAGCCTGTGTGACCCGGTGTGCAGCGGGTTTGCTTATCTGATAGGTTAACCAAAGAAAATTTTCTGTTTATACTTTTTAGTATAAATAGATTCGTAAATTTGTGTGATGAAAACAGAATTATACCCATCCAAAAGGAATGATGCTGAAGATGAGCTCCGTACGATAGAAAAAACCGTTTTCAGCGATTATAAATATGGGTTTGTTACTGATATTGAAGCAGATGAGGCGCCTATGGGCCTGAATGAGGAGGTTGTTCGCTTTATTTCCGCCAAAAAGCAAGAACCGGAATGGATGCTGGAATGGAGGTTAAAAGCCTACCGCCACTGGCTTACCATGAAGGAGCCCATATGGGCCAATATCAAATATCCGGCAATCAATTACCAGGAGATTATCTATTATTCTGCGCCGAAACAAAAGATTAACCCCAAAAACCTGGATGAAATTGATCCGGAATTGAGAAAAACCTTTGAAAAACTGGGTATTTCCCTGGATGAACAAAAAAGACTGAGTGGTGTGGCCGTGGATGCGGTGATTGACAGTGTTTCCATCGGTACTTCCTTTAAGGGCCAGCTGGCTGAACTGGGCATCATCTTTTGTTCCATGAGCGAGGCCATCCGCGAACATCCGGAACTGGTGAAAGAGCATTTGAGTTCCGTGGTACCCGTTACCGATAATTATTTTTCGGCGCTGAATGCCGCAGTATTCAGCGATGGTTCATTCTGTTACATACCCAAAGGGGTTCGGTGCCCCATGGAACTTTCCACGTATTTCCGTATTAATGCTGAAAATACCGGGCAGTTTGAAAGAACCCTGATCATCGCCGATGCCGGAAGTTATGTGAGTTATCTGGAAGGTTGTACGGCCCCCATGCGGGATGAAAATCAGTTGCATGCAGCGGTGGTGGAACTGATAGCCATGGAAAAGGCGGAAATCAAATATTCCACCGTGCAGAACTGGTATCCGGGCGACAAACAAGGTGTTGGCGGCGTATATAATTTTGTCACCAAACGCGGCATCTGTAAAGGGGATCATTCCAAGATCTCCTGGACCCAGGTGGAAACGGGTTCCGCCATTACCTGGAAATACCCCAGCGTGATTCTGAAGGGGGATCATTCCACCGGTGAATTTTATTCTGTTGCGGTAACGAATAATTACCAGCAGGCGGATACCGGAACCAAAATGATGCACCTCGGGAAAAACACCAAGAGCCGTATAGTTTCAAAAGGCATATCCGCCGGGTTCAGCAATAATAGTTACCGGGGACTGGTTCACGTGAGCAAAAATGCGACAAATGCCCGGAATTTCTCCCAGTGTGATTCACTCCTGCTGGGCGACAAATGCGGCGCGCATACTTTCCCCTACATAGAAGTGAGGAATAATTCCGCGGTGGTAGAACATGAAGCCACTACCTCCAAGATTGGCGAAGACCAGATCTTCTATTGCAACCAGCGCGGAATTCCAACCGAAACAGCGGTTGCCCTGATCATCAACGGATTTGCCAAGGAGGTGATGAATCATCTGCCCATGGAGTTTGCCATTGAAGCGCAGAAACTGCTGGCGATCAGTTTGGAGGGGAGTGTGGGTTGAAAGTAAATGTGAAAATGTGGAAATATGTAAATGTGCAAATAGGGAACCCTGTATTTCATTTTCACATTTCCACATAAGCACATTATTTAGTCATTAAAAAAATAGCACACGAATATGTTGTCGATTCAGGATTTGCACGCAGGCATTGAAGGAAAAAAAATTCTAAATGGAATCAACCTGCATATAAAAGCCGGTGAGGTTCATGCGATCATGGGGCCGAACGGATCGGGGAAAAGTACGCTGGCCAATGTGTTGGCAGGCAGAACGGATTATGAAGTGAGTCGCGGGACCGTTGAATTTCTCGGAAATGATTTACTGGAACTTTCTCCTGAAAAAAGAGCCGGCGAAGGTTTGTTCCTTGCCTTTCAATACCCTGTTGAAATACCAGGATTGAATACCATCAATTTTATCAAAACAGCCGTAAACGAGGTCAGGAAATACCGTGGACAGGATCCCCTGGATGCTGTCCGTTTTTTGAAAATGATGAAGGAAAAAATGGCCCTGATGAATATTGAACAATCCCTGTTGAGCCGTTCCCTGAATGAAGGCTTTTCGGGGGGTGAGAAAAAGCGCAATGAAGTTTTTCAGATGGCGATGCTGGAACCTAAACTGGCCATCCTGGATGAAACGGATTCCGGGCTGGATATTGACGCCATCCGCATTGTTTCCAACGGCGTGAATAAATTGCGTAATAAGGATAACGCTGTGCTGGTGGTTACCCACTACCAACGCCTGCTGGATTATATAGTGCCGGATTTTGTGCATGTACTGTACAATGGCCGGATTGTAAAATCGGGTACCAAGGAATTGGCTCTTGAGCTGGAAGAAAGGGGCTATGATTTTATCAAGCATGAAACCAGTGCGGTAGAGGCTGTTTAGTCCTTTATCGGGATCCATAAAAATAAGGCATGAACTCTATAGCATATTTTAAAGAACGTTTTGATCAGTGGCAGCCGGACAGCAACCACAATGGTTTTGGCGCCATCCGCCGGGAAGCATTCAGTGCTTTCAGCAAGCTGGGCATTCCGAATTCCAAAAATGAAGAATGGAAATACACCCGTGTCGCCGGCTTATTCAACAGGGATTATCAGTTCCCCCCCGATCCCCTGCCCTCTTCCGTTACGGTTTCAGATATAAATAGACTTCGTTTGCCAGGATACGAGCAGGCTAATGAACTGGTGTTTATAAACGGATTCTTTTCATTTGCCCTGTCTGTTATCCGCTCCTCCGGCCTCACCATACAGCCCCTGGAAGAAGCAGCAAAAAATGAATTCCGGGAACTCGTGGCAAAGGAGTTTGGGGACAGCAATAAATACATTAAGGACGGTATTCACGCGCTCAATACCGCTTTTGTTCATGGCGCCGTGTTTGTTCAGGTTAAAAAGGATCATGCAGTGGAACATCCCCTGTATGTTTATAATATTACCGATGCCCGTTCGGCCAATATACTTGCCCAGCCCCGCAGCCTTATCCACATCAACGAAAATGCCCAGGTGCAAATGGTGGAAACTTATATGACCTTAGGCGATAATCAAAGCTTTACCAACCAGGTGATGGAAGTGACCGTGGAGAAAGACGCCAGGCTGGAATATTACAAGATCCAGAACGACGGCGATCATACCAATCAGGTAAGCACCACGCACATCCGGCAGACTGGCAAAAGTTATGTGCATACGGTGACGATTTCCTTAAACGGCGGTCTGGTGAGGAATAACCTGAACCTGATCCTCGATGCCAGATACTGTGAGGCCCATTTGTATGGATTGTATTTTCAAACGGGAACCAGTCATATCGATAATCATACAATAGTAGACAACATCAAGCCCAATTGCTTAAGCAATGAATTATACAAAGGG
>DASRLM010000050.1:0-7092 GCA_035648455.1 Puia sp.
TTTTGCGGACGCGCTGAACTATTTCACATTTTTGCTAACCACACCGGCCAGATCAAACATGGAGATCTGTTCCTTGCCGGCAAACAGTGTTTTCAGTTTGGCATCTGCATTGATCATCCTTCTGTTCTTTGTATCCTGCAGTTTGTTTGCTTTGATATAGTCCCAGATTTTCTTGATGATCTCTGTTCTGGGTAAAGGTTTGGATCCAACTACTTCTGCCAGCGCAGGACTTGCTGTGAGGGCCACCATAAAACCGGCATTGGGTTTTCTTGCTGATTTTTTTGCTGGCGCTTTCTTAACTGCTTTCTTTGCCGCCTTTTTTGCCGGGGCTTTTTTAGCTGCCTTTTTGGGCGCTTTTTTTGCAACTTTCTTAGCTGCTTTTTTTACTGATTTTGCCATTTTTTGTGAATTTAAAAGTTAGTAAAGTAAACTGGGTTTGTTCGTATATGCTAATATAAAGTAGTTGCTGAAATTTATAAGAAATAATTTCCTTTTTCGGACCGGTTTTCTATAGGAGAAACCCGGAATCCGGGCCTCCCTCCCCTTTATCCCGTTACCCGGTACCTGTAAACCGCAAAATCGGGCCAAAAACCAGGCCAGGAGCCGCATTGGACCGGATAAGGCCTTATCCGGTCCGGATTCCCATTTACCGGTATACCCCGGACGTCTCATGGTCCGGAGCAGATTTCGCAATCGATTGCCCGGGCGGGACAATATGATCCGGCCGTTTTGTTTGATTCAATTTTGATATATTGCCTTATCTTAATTCCTGATTTCGCAATTACCACAAAACAATGTATACCATCATGCTTAAAAGAACTTACCTGCTTTTTCTTCTCCTGTTATTAATGATATCATCTGTTGACGCACAAAAAAGGTTAGGAAACGAAACGGCCGCCCAAAAACAACAGCGTATGGCATGGTGGACGCATGACCGGTTTGGCATGTTCATTCACTGGGGCCTGTATGCCCTGCCCGCCAGGCATGAATGGGTAAAGAACCATGAACGCATGACCAATGAAGAATATGAAAAATATTTCAAATTGTTCAACCCGGATTTATTCAATCCGAAAGCCTGGGCAAAAAAGGCAAAAGCTGCGGGCATGCGGTACGCCGTGCTAACCTCCAAGCACCATGAAGGATTCAATATGTTCGACAGTCAGTTCACCGATTACAAAGTGACCAATACACCGGCGAAAAGGGATCTGGTGAAAGAATTCGTGGAAGCTTTCCGTGCGGAAGGAATCAAAGTAGGTTTTTATTATTCACTGCTGGACTGGCACCATCCGGATTATACCATTGATGAGAACCATCCGCAAAGACCCGAAAAAAACAGCGATACGGCCTATGCGCGTTTAAATAAAGGAAGGGATATGGCCAAATACAGGAAATACTTGTACAACCAGGTGACTGAACTGCTCACCAAATACGGGAAAATAGATATCCTCTGGCTCGATTTTTCCTTCCCGGGAAAATATGGCAAAGGAAAGGATGACTGGGGTTCTGTGGAGCTGATGAAACAAATCAGAAAACTGCAGCCTGGTATTATCGTGGACAACCGCCTGGATCTGAATGACTATGAAGACGGTGTCGACTTTGAAACACCGGAACAGGTGAGCACAGAGGAATTGGAAAAATACAGGGGAAAAGTGTGGGAAACCTGTCAGACTTTTTCCGGTTCCTGGGGTTACGACCGGGATGAAAATACCTGGAAAACACACCGGCAACTGCTGGATTTATTGATCACTTCCGTCAGCAACGGCGGTAACCTGCTGTTGAATGTAGGTCCCACCGCCCGCGGCGAGTTTGACTACCGGGCTTCCAACGCGCTGGACAGTCTCAGTCACTGGATGCATGCCAACGACAAATCCATTTACGGCTGCACCTTCGCACCGGCGGAATTTAAAGTCCCTTCAAATACAAAACTTACCTATAACCCCGTTACCAAACGATTGTACGTTCACCTGTATGAATACCCTTCTTCGGGCACATTTATCTTGCCGGGATACAAAGGCAAAGTGAAATACGCGCAATTCCTGCATGATGATTCAGAACTTAAAATCAAACAGGATGCAGGCGGCTCTGAAGACGTGGTTTTAGAAATGCCGGAAAAAAAGCCAGACTTTGACATTCCGGTAATAGAACTGGTGCTGCAATAAATAGAACCGGTGCTGCAATAACAGATGAACAGGGTGAGATCATTTTCAATCCACCCTGTTTTTTTATTTCAGCAGTTCCGCCAGTTTGGTCCTCAACGCATCTCCCTGTAAATCCATTGCGACAAGGGTACCGGAGTGGTCAATTAAAAAATTCGAAGGAAAATGGGAGACACCGTAAATAAGCACCGCCCTGTTTCTGTTTCCTCTGAGATCGGAAACATTTCTCCAGGTTAGGTTGTCATCATGTATGGCTTTTAGCCAGTCTTCCTTATGATCATCAGCTGCTACGCCCAATATCTCAAACCCACGTCCCTTAAATTCATTGTAAATCTTAACCAGTTCCGGATTCTCCTGACGGCAGGGAGTGCACCATGAACCCCAGAATTCAAGAAGAATAACCCTGGCGCGTATGCCGGAGAGCCTGGTCATTTTCCCTTCAGCATCAGGCTGCTCAAAATCCACATATTTACGACCCGTCTTCAGCTCCCTGTTGAGCCGTATAAACTCCAATATTTTCAGTCCATCCGCCGAAAACCTGTTTTTTTCTGAAAGATCCATATACAACTGGGTGCTGAGCGCTTTCCCCCAGGCAGTGCAATACACACTCAAAATGGAGACGCTGATTACGGAATTCGGATGGGTACGGATAAAAAGGGTATCCTGTTCCATTTCCTTTCCGGTTGATTTTATGGCAGCATCCAGTTGATCATCCTCATCCTGTGTTTTGGAACCGGTAATAAAAGCATCCCGTAAATTACCCTTTGCCGCCCTCACCGCAATGGATGCATTTTCGAGCCAGAGAAATTTATAATCACTTGAATTATTTATTCGCAGGAGCATCTGTCTGGCATCTGCATCGATGGAACCGGCAAACCGGAATCTGTTGTGCATAATCCAGGTGGAATCCAAGTGTGTGGCGGAAGAACCGGATAAGTCATCCAGATAAATCCGGGTACTGTCAGCATATCCAGAAGTTACCCCGGTAATGATGAACCCACTGTTCTTTAACTGACCGATGGAAGTGGAATGAATGGCAATGAATACCAGTAACAAAAGGAATATTTTTCTCAAAGCCCTGGTTTTTTAGCGTTTGCCTGCTGAACGCCATAAAGTTAACCGATTCAATCGTTCCCTAAAAGGAATATTCCCGGAACTCAGCAAACGGCGTCATATCCGGGTCTTTCGTCGCTTGAATAAACAGAATCACTATCTTCGAAAAAATCATTCTCCCAAACCGGAATTAAACCCAGTACATGATGAACCGGACATTCCCTGGCCTCAGGCACCTGCCGTCAGCATTACTGGCAGTCTGTTTCCTTTTACCCTTCAACCTGCCTGCGCAGGGTCAGGTTGATTATATAGTCAAATCCCGGGATGTGACCATCCGTTTATCGGGTGAAGGAAAGATCACGGCCATTCAGCTGGGGAAAACCGGAATAGAAAAAAAACTCGTGGCCTTTTCTTCCATTGAAGGGTGTGTGCAGGAAGGCAATACGGTGGTGCGCAAAAACAAAAACGGATCCATTGAGTTTTCAAAAATACTGATCAGCCAGTCCCCTGATCAGGCAGACAGAAACTCCTGTACCCTGACCGAAAAATTTATCCCAACGGCAAGCAGTATACGCTGGGAACTGGAAATTAACGGACAGGGTTCCTCCTGGACCAGCCACATCAATACCGAATTCGATTATCCGGCAACGGCACAAACGCGTTTCTGGACTGCCTGGGGTTCACCTCCGTATGATCCGGCTTCGGTTGACCAGCCGCTCCGGGAAATGCTGCGGCCCTTTCCCGGCGGCGCACAGGATATCGGTTTTTTCGGAAAGGAAAATGATCAGTGGGTGGATCCGCTGCACGCGATTCCCTTTGCGGATACCCTGCTCTATTACGGACTTCCCTATTTTACCTATGAACAGCCGCGGATTGGGATTTGCCCGTTCCAGGGCAACCTGTTCTGCATTCCAATGTGTTCGATTCTCGAAACCAAAGACGATGAAGGTTTAACGATTGCATTATCTCCGGAAGATGACATCGTGGATATGACCCTGCTTACAAAACAGAACGGTACTGTGAACTTCAGCAGGCTCTTTAACCGCATCTCCCCGGATAATCCACTGAAATTCTCTCTGGATATCACTTCGCAGGCGGCTGACTGGCGCGGGGGACTGGGTTGGATGGCAGACCGTTATCCGCGTTATTTTCTTCCTCAAAACAAACAGGCTTACCGGCTTGCGGGCACCGGAGCCTATGCCGGTTCCTTTAAAATAAAAGATGAATACAAACTCCGCGAGATGGATTTTAAAACCAACTGGCAGGCCAGTTTTGATTTTCCCTACATGGGTATGTTCCTGCCGCCGGTAAAAAAGGGTGAACAATGGAAACGATTTGGTAACGACTCCATATCAGTTGAGGAGATGGCGGATTATGCCGGCAGAATGAAAAAAGCCGGTTTTCATGTTTTGAATTATTTCAACGTGACGGAATTCGGAACAAAAGTGAAATATCCGGAACCGGCCGGCCCATCAGTTCCGGAAGCAGACTGGTGGAAGGATTGTAATACCTTCCTCTATAAAAAAATTCCGGGAGCACTATTGAAAACACCTGAAAAAATGCGCGTGGATGAAGGGGGTAAAACGCAGCCCGGCGGTCCCATCTATACCTGGGAAGACGGAATAGCCATGGACTGCGGCGATCCGGCATATAAAGATTTTCTGCTCGGTCAGGCGCGGAGACATATCCTGGAAATCCCGGATGCGGATGGTATTTGTATCGACCGGATCGACTGGCTCCGGTTTTTTAACGAATATGCAGATGATGGCAAAACCTGGTTTGAAGGAAAGCCGGTCCGTTCACTCGTTCACTCGTTTAAACAACTCCTGGATACCCTTGGCCCGATGATGCACCGGTCTGGCAAAAATATCTTCGTCAATAATCATGATAAGCGCATCGACATTTTAAACCATACCGACGGCGTTTTTGACGAATTCACTTACCTGGGATCACCGCTTAACCTTACGGCCCTTCTTTGTATTGACAGGCCGGCCCTGGGATGGACCGATGCGGCCGTTACCGTTAAGAATGAAGGCGCGGATAATTTCTTCCAGAAATATTTATATATGGGTGTGTATCCCATGTGCCCCTACCCCGCTAATGATCATTCCATTCAACCGGATTCATTGGTTGACGGATATTATGCAGCCTACGGACCCCTGTTAAGGTTGTTGCAGGGCCGTACATGGGTACTGAAACCGCATGTGATCTCCATTGACAATGACCTGGCAAAAGTCAATTTGTTCGAAACCCCCGATGGATATATAGTTCCAGTGGTTTATGGAAAAGCTGCCGTGGTGCGCGTCACGATCAATGAATCCGCCATCAAACACCATAGCGGGTCCACAGCAATATACAAGGTATGGTATCCCGGAAACCGGGAGGCGACGGTTCTCCGGCCCATCCGGAAAGATGCCATGACCAGCCTGAATATCCCGCTGCACAGGGGTTGTGCCATGCTTTCTGTGAGGCGCTAGACCTGGCCGGGAGCAGGAACCGGTGAAATAAAAATGAACATTATCAAAAGGTAAAAGCACACCCGTCTATCTTTTTCGAAAAGATTAAAATAAAACGACCCCTGTCCGGGGCCGTTTTGCAAATACTTTGATGTGTAAAGGGTAGTCAGAGAAAAAAAAGCCGGCGCTTCATAGTATGTATTGGAAATCATTTGCCTAAACCTACTCTGTGTTTTCAATGGATACGTCGACTTTTATTTTTGGTTTTTCACGGGATCGGACTGGTTTTTTTGAATAGGATCTAATTTTTCGTCATGGTTTCTTCAGGATTCGGATCTGGTTTCTTCAGGATATGGTTTTTTTCAATGGATATCGGAACGGTTTTCAGGATTCGGTTTTCAAAGGATCAGATATTTTAACGGGCGGTTACAGGAATTAGTAACCACAGGGAATCAGGATGTAACCGGTTGATCAATTTTCTTTCAACATTTTTATAACATGCTAATAATCAATTATTTGATACGGTTTGACCTCCAGCCGCCAAAACAAAGGGCCGGACCGCAACCATTCCGTTTACCATTTATGCCTATCTTAATTCCTTTAATGTTGAAAATAATGATACGGTCAATCCTGAGTATTGTTTTTGCTTTTACTATCGGATATGGTTATTCGCAGATAAAAATGGCCCCTGGCCGCATACTGCCTTCCGCATCGCACGTGCAGTGGGCCGATGCAGAGATAGGCGCCATCTTTCACCTCGATATGCCCACCTTTGTTCCTGACTACGACTGGCGCCGCTGGGGTACGCATCCGCCGGCTTCTGTCTTCAACCCTTCGAAATTAAGTACCGATCAGTGGATCCGGGCGGCTAAGGCAGCAGGGGCAAAATATGCCGTGCTGGTGGCCAAACATTGCTCCGGATTCAGCCTGTGGCCTACAGCGGCGCATGACTACAGCGTAAAAAACTGTACCTGGAAAAATAACCACGGAGATATCGTAGCGGATTTTATCGCCAGCTGTAAAAAGTATGGCGTTAAACCCGGTATTTATGCCAGTGCATCGGCGAATGGTTTTTTATATGTGGACAATCCCGGAAAAGTACAACCGGGTGGTCCCGTGAGTCAGACGGAATACAATGCCATCGTGATCAGGCAGCTGACCGAACTCTGGAGCCACTACGGGAAATTATTTGAAATATGGTTTGATGGCGGTGTGTTGCCGGCAAGAGACGGCGGCCCGGATATCGCTCCCCTGCTGAAAAAATTACAACCCGATGCGGTTGTTTTCCAGGGCCCTCCCGGTGCAAAGAACCTGATCCGCTGGATCGGGAACGAAAACGGGCTGGCTCCGTATCCCAACTGGAGCACCACCAACCGCGCCATCGATGCCAATGGCACCCTGAAACCAGACGACATGAGTGGTAATCC
>DASRLM010000051.1:0-8393 GCA_035648455.1 Puia sp.
CGAATTTAATAATATTTATTATTAAATACCCCTAATTACCTAAAATGTTTTTTTTATATCAAAAAAATATAACAGATTTGTAACATCGGGATTTCAATTGTAAAAAACCTAAACACTGCATGTATGAGAAATCTGAGAAAATTTTCAGTTCTTTTGACGTTTTCATTCATCTCGCTTCTTGCTGTTTCTCAAACCATACCGGTTTCCGGAAAGGTTACCGATTCAAAAGGAAACCCGGTTTCCGGAATTAACATTATCATTAAGGGCAGCAATAAGGGAACCACTACCGGCAATGATGGCAACTTCAGTATCAATGCCCCGGCAAATGCCACGCTGATTTTCAGTGGTGTGGGTTATATGGACCAGGAAGTAGGGCTGGACGGGCGTTCCGGCATTTCAGTCGCTCTTGTGGAAAGACAAAATGAATTGAACACCGTTGTGGTAACGGCGCTGGGCATTACGCGACAGGCTAAATCTCTGGTTTATGCAACACAGACCCTCAAGCCTTCCGAACTTACCGGTGTGCGGGACAATGACAATGTGCTGAATTCATTGCAGGGTAAGGTTGCAAACGCGGTCATTACGCAGGGTTCGGGCGGTGTGGGCAGCGGCGCAAGGATTGTTTTAAGAGGTAACCGCTCTATTCAGGGTGATAACAACGCTTTGATAGTTGTTGATGGCGTACCCATTGACAACAGCACGTATAGTGCTGCCGGCAGTGATTTTGGTTCCGTCCAGGGTTCAGACGGTGCATCCAGTGTTAATCCTGATGATATTGAATCAGTAACCGTCTTAACCGGTGCATCCGCTGCGATTTTATATGGAAGTCAGGGTGGGAATGGCGCCATCGTCATTACAACCAAAAAAGGAGCTAAAGATCACACGTCGGTATCCGTTAACTCCGGTGCCGTGTTTGCATCCCCCTGGTCATTACCGAAAGTACAAAATTCTTATGGACAGGGAAATACGGGCCTTTATGTGGATTCTCTCTTCGGAGACAGCTGGGGACCAAAAATGGACGGTCATTCCTATGTGGATTTCCTGGGTAAGCCGGCATCCTATTCTCCCCAGCCGAACAACATAAAAGACTTTTTCAGAACGGCTCCGAGTTTCAATAATTCAATCAGTGTTTCAGGAGGAAATGAAAAATCCCAAACTTATTTATCTTATACCAACAATAGTAATCAGGGGATCGTTCCGGGAAACAGTTTACTCCGGCATACAATAACCGTTCGGCAGTCAAACCAGATCAGCAAAAGATTTTCCACTGATGCAAAGATTACCTACCTCGTAGAAGATACTAAGAACAAACCCCGCACCGGTGAAGAAAATGCGCCTACAATTGATATTTACAATATGCCCCGGAATGTAAGTCTTGCGGAAGCCAAACAATATCAGTATATAAATAATGTCGGCGTTCCGGCACCTACCAATTTCCCGTCTACATTACCTTCTATTTATCAGAACCCATATTGGCTCACTAACAACTCAGCACTGAATCAAACCAGAAACCGGGTGATGGGATTTGTTTCTGCAAAATTTCAGATTACAGACTGGCTGAGCCTGACCGGAAGGGCAAATCTTGACCGGACTTTTGATAAACTGACTACCCAGTATGACCAGGGTACACTGCTCTGGTCTCATACCGGTGGCTATTATTCCGTGGTCAATTTCACAACCACCCAAAAATGGTTTGATGGTATTTTTGAAGGGAAGAACCAGATCGCCAAGGATCTGAAAGTTAATTACCATTTTGGAGTCATTTTTCAGGATGCTGAGAGCGATCAGCTTTATAACTATGCAGATGGTTTAAATGTAACCAATAAGTTCAGTCTCAATTATGCGACCACTCCGAGCATGTCTCAATACGCATCACAGGTTCAGACTGATGCTGCTTTTGGCCAGGCAAGCTTTTCTTTTAAGGATGCGCTTTTCCTGGACGCCAGTTTGAGAAGTGACTGGGACTCCCGTCTTCCCAGACCTTTTACTTATCAATACTATGGAATAGGCGGCTCTGCAGTGATTTCTGAACTGCTTGTGCTTCCAACTAAAATATCTTTCTTGAAAGCAAGTGTCAACTACGCTCAGGCGGGTAATGGAGGCCAGTTCGGTTTGCTGACCTCCTCTTACGGCTATACCCCCGGTGCCGGAAATGGTTTTTTGGCCCGCAGTACTGTCCTGCCCTTTCCGACTTTAAAACCTGAAATCGTAAAAAGCCTGGAAGCCAGCATTGAAGCCAGATTTATAGACAATAGGTTTGGATTCACCCTCACCTATTATAAAAGCAATTCCTTTAACCAGTTGCTGACCATCCAACTGCCTACAGCAACCGGATATTCCAGTCAGTACATCAATGCAGGAAATATTCAAAACCAGGGTTTTGAACTCATATTGAATGCAACACCTGTTCAGAGCAAGAATGTGAATTGGAATATCGCGTTAAACTTTGCCCTGAACCGCAATAAGGTTGTTGCATTAAGCCCGGAATTGAAAACGGTTTATTTTGGCGGGGGTGATAACCGTTCAGCCACGCCTCAGATTAAAGAAGGCGGAAGCTATGGCGACCTGATTGCCTTTAAATGGAAACAGGATTCGCATGGCAATTATGAAGTAAATGCAGATGGAACTCCTTTTACCACTTACAAAAGCGGTGAACCCCAGGAATACATCGGCAACTTTAATCCGAAAGAAACAATGGGAATGACCAATACATTCCGGTATAAGGCGTTTACCATAAGAGCGCTTATTGACGGCCGGATTGGCGGTGTTATCGTTTCAGGTACGGAAATGAACCTGGCCTTCAGCGGAATTCCCGAAGCAACCGCAAAATACCGGGAAGGTGGATGGAGTTTGCGTGGTACGGATACCCTCGGGGCTCCGGTAACCCAGACCATAACTGCACAGCAGTTCTGGCAAACCGCTTCCGGAAAACGATATGGCGTAGGTCAGTTTTTTGCTTACGATGCAACCAGTTTCAGACTTCGTGAATTATCCATTGGTTATGATATTCCAATGCACTCAGCCATTTTTGTTAAAGCTGCCCGGATTTCTGCTATAGCCAGGAACGTATTTTGGATTTACCGCGGGAAATCCCTGCTGGATATACCAGGTTTGGGCAAACGGAAGATGGATTTTGATCCTGACATGAGCCTGGGCAACGGAAATTATCAGGGGATTGAATACGGCACGTTGCCTTCAACACGTACCTATGGTCTGAATCTGCAACTTACTTTCTAATCAATTAAATTCAAGAATATGAAACGAGTAAAAGAAATTTCGAACAAACGGATATATGCCGTTCTGCTCGGAAGTATTATTTTGCTGGCATCCTGTACCAAGAGCTTTAATAAAATCAATGTAGATAAGAATAGCATCGCAACCCTTGGAGCGGCTGACCTGCCTTTCCTTTTTTCAAAAGCCCTGGATGTGGCGCCTAACAGCTATTACAATTACCAGGTTGCGCAAAATCTTTTTGCCGATCAGTACTGCCAGTACTTCGCCTGCGAGGCTACTTATTTCCCGTCCGATCGTTTAACTATCCGTCAGGACTGGGTGGGCGCCGCTTTCAATCCGATGTATACCGATGTTATGCCTCAGTTACAATCCATTTTTGCCAGTACGGATTCGAGTTCAGCCGAACACGCCATGGCCGAGGTTTGGTGGGTATTCACTTTTCACCGGGTAACCGATTACTGGGGACCCATTCCTTATTTCTCTGCAGGCTTACCGGGAACCACAGTTCCTTATGATCCGCAGGATAAGATTTATGCCGATTTCTTTAAAAGATTAACTGAAGCGGCAGCTGTTCTGAAAACACACGCTGGTGAAAATCATTTTGGCAGTTATGACCTGATCTACGGCGGCGACGTAAACCGCTGGATAAAGTTTGCCAACTCCCTTCGTTTGCGCCTGGCGCTCCGGATTTCAAAAGTAGATCCTGCAACAGCGCAGGCCGAAGCGGAAGCGGCCGTTGCCGGCGGGGTAATGACTACCAGTGCAGCGATCTCTGATCCCACCGCCATGACCGCCGGAGATGATGCCCTGGTGCAAAGAAGTGCAAAGAGTACCGACGGGAACGGGCTTCAATCCATGTCGGACTGGAATGAATTCAGAATGAGTGCTACCATGGCTTCCGTATTGAAAGGTTACCAGGATCCGCGTCTTCCCCAATACTTTTTACCTGCATTTAATACGGGAGTATATTCCGGATTAAGAAACGGCCTTTCCATTCCTCAATTGAGTCTGACGCCAAACCTGGCTGCAAACAATTCCCATGTAGGGCAGAGATGGGCTTCCACAGCTGTTGTGGACAAAAACGGAAATGTATTGGGTTCGGCAAATTCCATCGCGAGCGGTCAGAATATCATGTGCACCGCCGAAGTTTATTTTCTGAGGGCGGAAGGCGCATTGCTTGGCTGGAATATGGATGGTACCGCCAAAGACCTGTACAATGCCGGGATTACCAATTCCCTGACACAATGGAATATTACCGATCCAGTTGTTGTAACAAATTATATCAACAGCACGAACACACCGATACCTCCGGGTGATGGTCTGAGCTCTCCGGCTGTATCGAGCATACCGGTTTTGTTTTCAGCCAATCCGGCAACAGAACTCGAACAGGTCGCCACTCAGAAATGGCTGGCAATATATCCTGATGGTATGGAAGCCTGGGCGGACTACAGAAGAAGCCATGTGTTGAAATTATATCCTGTAGTCAACTCAGATAATCCGGATATTACCAATACGAGCACCCAGTGGCTTCGAAGAATCCCCTTCCTCCTTACTGAAGAGCAGAGCAATGGGGCAGAAGTGACCAAAGCAGTTGGTTTACTCGGAGGTCCCGATAAAGTGACCACACCCCTCTGGTGGGATAAAAATTAGTATATAAATTCTGCATACCTTAAAGATTCCATCATTAATCCGGTGGAATCTTTTTTGTTTTGAACCATCCAGCAGGCCAAACATAAAAGCAACTATATGCTGAATTACTTTAAGTACTTACTGGCTTTCTTTTCGGCCATCTTATTATCCGGTTGCAAGGAAGATCATTCGCATTTATTCACAAAGCTGGATGCGGGAAAAACCGGCGTGGATTTTCAAAATCAGCTATTTGAAAACGACGCGTTCAACGTGCTCAATTATATTTATTTCTACAACGGTGGGGGAGTGGCTATCGGGGATATCAATAACGACGGCCTTCCTGATATCCTTTTTACCGGCAACATGGTCAAAAACCGCCTCTTTCTCAATAAAGGGAATTTTAAGTTTGAAGATATTACCGATAAAAGCGGAATTGCGGAAAAGCAGGGCTGGTGCACAGGCGCCACCATGGTAGATATAAACGGAGATGGCAAACTGGATATTTATATCTGCCGCTCTGCTGACGGTAATCCCGCTATGAGGGAAAATCTGCTTTTCATAAACAATGGTGATTTAACTTTTACAGAAAAGGCGGCCGAATACGGCCTGGCGGATAAAGGGTATAGCACCCAGGCTGTTTTTTTTGATTACGATAAAGACGGCGACCTGGATATGTTCCTGATCAATCATTCCCTGCATCAATATGCCACCGGGGCTATAGAAAATACCGGCTGGAGAGAACAAAGAAATCCTGATTTCGCCTGCAAACTTTTCCGGAACGACTGGAATGACAGTCTGCACCATCCCGTTTATACAGACGTCTCTCTGCAAGCCGGCATCAATTCCAGTGTGCTGACCTTTGGACTGGGTGTGGTTGCATCAGACATCAACAATGATGGCTGGCCGGATTTGTATGTATCCAATGATTTTAATGAAGCGGATTATCTTTTCATCAACAATAAGAACGGCACATTCAGCGAAAAGCTGCACGATTGCATGGATGAGGTTTCCCTATACTCCATGGGATGCGACGCGGCAGATTTTAATAACGACGGGCTGGTAGATGTGTTAACCCTCGATATGCTTCCGGAAGATAACCGGACTCAGAAAATGCACAGTGGATCGGAAAACTTCGACAAATTCCAAATGCTGTTCAGGAAAGGCTTTTATTATCAGTACAGCCGGAATATGCTTCAAAAAAATAATGGGGATGGCACATTCAGTGAAGTGGGACAACTCGCAGGCGTTTCCAATACGGATTGGAGCTGGTCCGGGCTTTTCTCGGATTTTGACAACGATGGCTACAAAGATATTTTTATTTCCAATGGATATGTGAAAGACTATACAGACATGGATTTTATCAAGTATACGCTGGATAAATCCCTTCACACCGGGGAAAACAATGGCAAAACTTCCGTGGAAGATTATATTAAAAAGATGCCGGATAATCTGTTGCCCAATTATATTTTTCAGAACAAAGGAAATCTTCGCTTTGAAAAAAAATCCAAAGACTGGGGAATAGATCAGAAAACGGTTTCCTCCGGGGCAGCGTATGCTGACCTGGACAATGACGGAGATATGGATCTCGTGATCAATAATACCAACGACCTTGCCGGAATTTATAAAAACAATAATGAACTGATCAATAAAACCAACTGGCTGAAAGTAAAATTGCTGGGGGATGCCAAAAATCCATCGGGAATTGGCTCCAAGGTGAAAGTATTCTGCAAAGGGCAGGAATATTTTCAGGAAGAATTTCCGGTCAGGGGATTTCAATCATCTGTTGATCCCGTTTTAAATTTCGGTTTGGGCAGCCATACGATGATCGACTCGGTGATCGTAATATGGCCAAACGACGACACACAAAAATTTACGCAGGTAAAAACGGATCAAACCCTAAACGTTAAACTGGCCGACGCTACCGGTAAATGGATCTATGGATTACCGGCAGATAAAAAACAGTCTTATTTTTCGGAGGCTGTTCCTCCGGCTACGATGCAGCATCATGGGAGAAATTTTGATGATTTCTCCATACAAAAGCTGATGACCGGATATCTTTCGAAAACCGGTCCTTCCATGGCCGTGGCAGATGTAAATAAAGACGGTCTGGAAGATATTTTCTTTGGCGGAGGCCGTGATCAGCCGTCCCAGCTATTTATCCAGAATAGCCGGGGAATGTTTAATCTTTCTCCCCAGCCCGCTTTTATCAAAGATTCTGCTTATGCTTCCGGAGCCGCGGTATTCTTTGATGCAGATCAGGATGGGGACATGGATCTGTATCTGGCGAGCAGCGGCTATGACCTGGACGAACACAGCAACTATCTCGGAGACAGGTTATATATCAATGATGGCAAGGGACATTTTACACGAAGTGCAAATCCATTGCCCCAAATGCCTTTCAGTAAATCCTGTGTAAAAGCTGCGGATATAGACGGAGACGGAGATATAGATTTATTTATCGGAGGCCGGGTGATACCGGGTAAATATCCATTGTCGCCCGGCAGCAGGATTTTGCTGAATGACGGGAAAGGTAATTTCACCGATGCCACTGCTTCCATTGCACCTGCCCTGCAAAAAGCAGGCATGGTTACGGATGCCGTATGGGTGGATGTGAATGGCGATAAGAAACCGGATCTTATCGTTGTCGGAGAATATATGCCGGTTACTGTATTCATCAATCATAACGGGAAACTGTCCGATGAATCTGCCCAATACATTCCATTTGAAAGCAGTGGCTGGTGGAATACGATTTATGCAGCAGATATGGATGGAGACGGAGATCAGGACCTTGTTATTGGCAATATGGGGTTAAATACACAATTTCACGCCAGTTCAAAGGAACCGGTCAGCTTGTATTACAAGGATTTTGATGGAAACGGGTCTGTTGATCCGGTTTTTTGTTACTATATAGATGGTAAATCCTATCCGGCCATTTCCCGGGACGACCTGACCGACCAGTTGCCATTTTTAAAAAAGAAGTTTCTGCAATACGCCGATTACAGCACGGCGACCATCAATGATTTGTTTACTCCCGGAACAATTAAAAGATGCGGGTTTATTGAAAGCAACTGAAATGCGAACTGTATACCTTGAAAATAAAGAGAATAAAAACTTTGTTCTGCATGAACTGCCCATCGAAGCCCAATTTGCACCAGTCTATGCGATCACTTCAACCGATATAAACCGGGATGGGAAAAAAGATCTGATTTTAGCAGGTAACAATGCTTGGACCCGGATTCGCTATGGACGGTATGAAGCCAGTCACGGAACGGTTTTAACGGGTGACGGCAAAGGGAATTTTAAATTTATCCCGCCCGCACAATCCGGCATAACTGTCCGGGGTGATGTCCGGAGCATTGAATACATCCGTCCTTATTTATTCTTTGGCATAAATAATCAGGCAGCTAAAATTTTCTCAATAAACAAATAAGGTTTAAAAGTCTGATCGTAGCGCCTGGGGACACCCGAAAGCTCCGTCGGCTTAAAATGATCTGGATTGACAGGCTCCATCCTGCTAAACTGACTTTACT
>DASRLM010000052.1:0-2948 GCA_035648455.1 Puia sp.
GGTGTTGCCCGGATCAGCCTGCATCTCACGCTGAACAATGACAACCACACGAAACAGGAAGGCCGGCTGAACATCAGCCTGACTCCTGAAAATTTCAAGGGTGTTGTTGTAAATTTTTCCATACCGGCCATCGCGGCCGCCGATGGAACAAGCCTGATCAGCGTGGCACCCGGGGATGTTCCAAAACTGAGCATTCATCAGCCGCATCTCTGGTGGCCTAACGGACATGGGAAACCGAATTTATACAGGATCCGGATCAGGTTTGTTCAAAAGGATAAAATATCAGACGATACCTCTTTTGTATTCGGCATCCGCACGGTTTCATCCAAAACGGAAAACGTGAACGGCTGGGTCCGGCGGGATTTTTATGTGAATGGAAAGCGCATTCACCTGGTGGGCGGGGCCTGGGTTCCGGACATGATGCTGAACAGGGATTCCCTGCGATACGATTATGAATTGCATCTTTGCAGGAACGCCAACGTAAACCTGGTGAGGATCTGGGGCGGCGGTTTGGGGGAGACGGATGATTTTTATGAACTGACCGACCGATACGGATTACTGGTATGGCAGGATTTCTGGATCACCGGGGATACTCATGGCGGTTTTAAAGGGTCGGCCGACTGGCCGTTTCAGGCATCTGTTTTTACCGATAACGTGGTAAACACCATTTACCGGATCCGGAATCATCCGAGCCTGCTGGTGTGGACGGGCGGCAACGAAGGACATGCCCGGGAAGAATTATACAACAGTATGCGCGACCATGTGGCGGAACTGGATGGAACCCGTCCCTTCATTCCCTGTTCCTCCGGATTTTCAAGGGCGCCCAGGGAATGGAAAGGATCCTGGCCCGACAACAAACCCGCGGGCGTTTATAGCGGCGGCCCTTATTCCTGGGTGGGGGAACGTCAATATTATAAACTGGCTGACGAAGGAAAGGACTGGGTCTTCAAGGATGAAACCGGCATCCCCTCACAGCCTCCGTATAATAGCCTGATAAAAATAATACCTGATCTGATTCCGGACAGTACCCTGCCTTATCCGCTGAATAATTCCTGGGGATATCATGATGCCTGTTCGGGGAACGGGAAATATGATGTTTACTATAAAACCATGGAGGACCGCTTTGGCAAACCGGAAAACCTGCAGGATTTCTCGTTAAAAATGCAATTGATGAATGCTTCCGGATACAGGGCCATCTTCGAATCCGTGGGCAACAAACTAAATGAAACCGGCGGTGTGATGCTCTGGAAACTGAACGCCGCATTTCCCAGTGTGATCTGGCAGATCTATGACTGGTACCTGGAACCCAATGCCGGTTATTATTTCATGCAGAATGCCCTTGAGCCGGTGCATGTTCAGTGGAACTATGATGATTCTTCGGTTTCTGTGGTAAACCGCAGTTATGCCGCGAAAAATAATCTCTCCTGTAGCATTGACTTGTTTTCCCCCACGGGCAGATCATCGTTTAAACAATCGGTAAAATTGAATATCGCCCCTGCGTCCGTTAAGCAGGTATTTTCCCTGAAAGAGATACTCGGGAATACAAACGGGATTTCTTTTGTCGTGCTGAATCTCAAAGACGGGCACGGGAATCCGGTTTCGCACAATGTGTACTGGCTCAGCGCCGGCGATGATTTTAAAGCGCTGAAACAAATGCCGGCGGCCCACCTGGAGACCCGGGTAGTTAAAACAGACAGATCGGGAACAGAAAACAAATGGACTTTTGAGATCAGCAATCACTCCGGCGCGCTGGCATTTTTCATCAACCCGCAATTGTGGAACGATCAGCAAGAGATCATGCCTACCTGGTGGTCGGCCAATTACTTTTCCCTTGCTTCGGGTGAAAAAATCACGGTGACCGCTTCCTGTCCGTCGGATTTAACTTCCAAAAATCCGAAGTTAAAACTGGAAGGATGGAATACCGCCGGCGAACAAATTAATCTGGGCGCCAAAAATGTTGTAAAATGAAAGCCGCTCCGGTCGCCCTGAAGATTTGAATACAATACAATTTATATGACATCAAAGGTTCTTTCTATTATCCTTTCTTTCTGCTGCCTGAGCGCATTTTCGCAATCCGGCCCTGTCGGTATTTTCGATCGTCAGCAGGACATTGGATATGTAAAACATGCCGGGTCGGCCACGTACGATGAAGCTACCCAAACGTATACGATCAAGGGTTCCGGAGCCAATATCTGGTTCAATGAAGACCAGTTTCATTATATCTATGAAAAGATTGCCGGTGATTTTCTGCTTACGGCTGACTTTGCTTTTGTTGGGGACACCTCCGGTTCTGTCGGCCATCGCAAAACCGGCTGGATGATCCGCGAATCCGCAGATGCTGGTGCGGCCAGCATAAATGCCACTTCGCATATTGACGGACTGACGGTACTTCAATGGCGCGAACTTAAAGGGGCTTTCATGAGAGATCCAAAAGACGAGATTTTCTTTCCAAAAAAAGGATTACAAACCATCCAGCTGGAACGCAAAGGGAAAAAGATCATCATGCGCATGGCGAATCCGGGTGAGCCACTTCAAACTGTTGGCGAACACATTATGCCGGATATGCCGGATTCCGTGCTGGCAGGCCTGTTCATTTGCTCTCATGATTCTAATTCGCTGGCGGAGGCAAAAGTCTGGAATGTTCGCATCGACCGGCCCATTGATAATGCCTATCAGCCAAACCCCCAACTGGTAAGGCCCCCATCCAATGACGTGCTGGGCAGCAGGCTGGAGATCATGAATGTTTTTGACGGAAAACGAAAAGTGATTTATGAATCCAGGGGAAGGTTTGAAGCGCCGAACTGGATGCCGGATGGTAAAAGAATAAGGTTTCACGATCATGGATTGTCATATAGCGTTTCCGTTGAAGGAGGCACTCCCGAAAAAATAGCTGCAGGCAAAGCCACTACTGATGGCCCAGAGCGTTCACCGGATGGGAAATATATATA
>DASRLM010000053.1:0-3718 GCA_035648455.1 Puia sp.
ACCTTAAAGAGGATGTTATGAAAAAAATTATTATTTACTTTCTTATAATCAGCGCGGTGATTAATGCCTGGAGTTGCAAAAAATCACTGCTTGAACTGAAAAGCCAAAGTGCTTACGACTATGATACTTATTTTAACAGCAGCACCGCACTCAACCAGGCAACGATCGCCACGTATTCCGTGCTGCTGCACCAGGGCCTTTGGGCACGCGAATATTATTTCATTTTTGATCTGATGGGCATGGAAGCCAAGCCAACGGGCAATTTGCAAAGCGACTTCAGAAATATCTTTTCCTATCAGTTCGGATCAGACCAGCCCGAGATCGGGCAACTCTGGGGTTCCTTATACCGGATGATCTTCCGCGCCGATGTGGTGATAGACAGGGCGAATGCCTGGAATCCAAGCGCTGCGGCGGACCAGCAAATGGTTAAGCAATACATTGCGGAAGTGAAATTCCTAAGGGCCTATGCTTATTTTAATATCGTGAACCTGTGGGGGAACGCACCGCTGATCGTTTCATATGATAGTGTGATTGCCAGTAATTATGCTCCGCGTGCCCCTGCAGCCTCCATCTGGGCCTTTATAGAATCCGATCTGGCCAGCGCCATAACGGACCTGCCTGTTTCTTATGCAGCAGCTGACCTGGGTCGGGCAACTCAGGGCGCCGCCATCGCCTTATTGGGCAAAACCTACCTGTACGAAAAGAAATGGGCCAACGCACAAACTGCCTTTGGCCAGTTGACGCAGGCGCCCTTTACATACTCACTTGACCCTTCTTATGATAACCTGTTCAGTGAGAACAACCAAAATAGTCCGGAAGATATTTTCCAGGTGATGAATGCTCCCTGGGATGCATCCAACGGCAGTAACATGTACTATGAATTCGGCGGTCAGGAAACCTGGGGAGGCATCGCCACCCTTTCGGACAGGGCCCAGGAATACGGATTTAAGGATTGGTGGAATACCTATGTTACAACCACTGCGGTAGATGCTTTTCATTACCCCAACCCGGTAGGCGGTACCCCTTATGTTGATCCAAGGGCGTACTCCACCTTTTATGGAAATAAGGCCAGCGGCGGCGACACGGTTTACTGCGAGCATTGCAGCACGGGAAAGAGCTCTTATCCATTCAATGCGGCCGATCCGCAGGGTGATTACAGTTGGCGGAAATACGAATATTACGACCAGGTTGCTTCCTATGGTGGACCGGCAAGTCCCATCAACGCGCAGGTGATCCGCTATGCCGATGTACTGCTTATGCTGGCAGAAACCTATATCCAGCAGGGAAATACGAGCGGTCAGCCACTCGATCTGATCAACCAAGTAAGAACCCGGGCCGGTGCAGTTCCTTATACAACCCTCGGCGATCAGAACAATGCCATGTCCATCCTGATGCAGGAAAGGCAACTGGAATTGTGCGGGGAGCAATCCCGTTATTTCGATCTGATCCGCTGGGGAATTGCCCAGCAAACCATCAATGCGGAAATGTCAGCAGAACCAGGATTGAATGGGGCGCAACCCTTCAACACTAAAAATTTACTTTTCCCCATCCCGGACGTAGAAAAAGATTATAACCCGAATGTGGATGTGAGCAACGGATGGAATTAGCCCATGGTGGCACGATCAGTCCCGGGTCCGGCAATCCATTGCCGGGCCCTTTTTCTTTCGGGGTCTTTCCGGATCTGTTTTTAAAGCTTTCATCAGATAGCCGTACCCTTTGCTGATCAGTTGGCTGTACGATGCATGTTCGAAAGATTCCATTTTGCCTGTTGTTTTATCCACCAGGGTCATTTTCAGAAAGCTTTCTTCTTCCATGGACAGGGCCAGGTCGTATTTGAGTAATATTTGTTTTAACTTGGTTGTATTGCGCATAACCGGTTAAAGTTAATATTCCGGTTGTAAAGAAAATGAAAATAACCCATTGACCACCGTGCAGACTTGTTTTGAAAGAATTGAAATCTTTAACCGGGGCCGGATACCTGATATGCTTCGCGTGAAATATGATCTGATGCAACAAAATCTCTTCCGTTTTTTCCGCGGAACAGGTCATTTGTTTTATGAGGATCTGCAGGCGAACAATACGCTGCCGGCTTCTCCACTGGTATGGGCCTGTGGTGATCTTCATCTGGAGAACTTTGGCAGCTACAAAGGCGATAACCGGCTGGTCTATTTTGATATCAATGATTTTGATGATGCCCTGCTGGCGCCGGCGGCTTCTGAACTGGCCCGGATGGCCAGTAGTATGTTCGTAGCCTTTGACACGCTGGAAATAGATGAAAATAAGGCATTTAAAATGGTTCAGGTTTACCTGAAAAATTATGCGCAGGTCTTAAGTAAGGGTAAATCATATTATATCGAACCCCAGATCGCCAAAGGCATTGTACGTAAATTTTTAACCGCGGTGAGTGGAAGGCCTGAAAAGCAGATTTTGGAAAAGAGGACCGTTAAAAGAAAAGATAGTCTGGCCATTCTGCTTGAACATCCACGGCATTTCGAGCTGGACAAAATGTTGAAAAAAGAATTGGGTACCCACCTCAATGAATGGATCACCCACAACAGTTACAGTCCGTATAATTTCGAAGTGATTGACGTGGCCTTTCGTTTGGCCGGCACGGGCAGTGTGGGTTTAAAACGGTATATTTTTTTACTGAAAAGCACCAACAAGAAAGACAAATACATGCTGGTGGAGATGAAGCAGGCTGCGCCGGCCGCACCGGAGAAATACCTCGGAATAAAACAACCCGGATGGGAATCCGAGGCGCAGCGTGTTGTCAATGTACAGCAGCGGATGCAGAATATTCCCCCGGCCCTGCTGAGTTATACTCATTTCCGGAATGAGTCCTATATTGTTCAGGAGATGCAGCCCATGAAAGACAGTTTTGATTTTAAACTGGTTAGGGATGCTTACCGTGACCTGTACCAGATCATCAACGATATGGCAACGCTTACGGCATCTGCGCAAATCAGGAGTTCAGGATGGAAGGGTGCGGCTGTGGTGGATACGCTAAGCGCTTTTGGAGAAAATAAGGAATGGCAGGAACCTATTCTGGATTATGCCAGGCAATACAAGCACACGGTACAGGAACACTATACTGAATTCTGCGCAGAGAGTAAAAAGGTCAGCATCAAAAGACCAAAAAAGAAAAAAGGAAATTAGCGCTCCCAAGAACCTGGAATCAGCTTTTTCCCTGAAGATCCTGGAAAACTGGCTGGTCAGTGTCCCGAAGATTCTTGCCGAAATAAAAGCCAATTTTGAACAAACCGGGTACAGGAACGCCGGCATTCCGGAGCAGGGCAAAGGGATGTTGGGGAAAAGGAAATATTTGAGGCCAGCCCTGAACAATCGGGTTTAATGTCTAAGGACCGGCTGATGAAAATTATTATTCCCCGGCTTTCCATTATTGGGTGGTAAAGCTTACTTTTGCTCCCCGCGATAAAAGATCGTTCGGGGCGTAGCGTAGCCCGGTCATCGCGCCTGGTTTGGGACCAGGAGGTCGCAAGTTCGAATCTTGCCGCCCCGACTTCGCCCACCATAGCTTTAGCGACGGTGGGCTTTTTTATTTGTAGCAGTTCTTCTCCGCTGCGGGCTTCGTCGGGCAATGCCCGACAGGAGTTCGACATCGCCCACCATAGCTTTAGGGACGGTCATCCAATCCCTTTCCATTGAGAATTTGCTTTATATATTTTTCTACCCTTGACGCCCGGGTTGTGGATTGTTT
>DASRLM010000054.1:0-2177 GCA_035648455.1 Puia sp.
AGTGATACATGAATACTCCGGGATAATTTGCCGTCCAGGTGAATGTTATCGTCTCGCCGGGCTGGATACTTCTGTATTTATCCTCCGGATTTACCATGGCTGCATGGAAATCAATGGAATGCTGCATGGGCGCCATATTCATATACATACCCATATTTCGCATCGTATCATTGGACCGGTCGGTCATAGAGAATCTAACGGTCTGGCCCACACGAACTTTCAATACAGGGCCCGGAACAGCATCTCCGAACATCCAGGAGGTGAAGCTCACATCATTTGAGATCTTAAACATCCGGTGATGTACATCCATTTTTACATCTATCGTATCCCCGTCCGCAGTTTTAGGTACTTCCGGAGCGTAAGCCAAAGGGCCCCTTATACTCGTATCTTTATTTATCTGATCGGTTACTACGGCTTTTGGAGAACCGAGAATCAATTTTTCTTTTCCGTTATCATTGGTCTGGCAGGAGTATAACAATCCGGCTATCGCCGATATCATGAGAATATACTTCATTGGTGAAAGATTAAAGAGCTGGTGAAGTTTATCTCTCCGAAGGTAAGGAAAACCTACCGAATGTATTCTAAATGGCCTTGCTATACAGTGGCACTCCGCCTGGCGTTTTACTTTTCAGCATATGCAGATCAAATGCATGGCAGATATTCCGGATAAAATTCCTTCCTTCTTTTGTAACGCTTATTTGATTTTTGTCAAATTCCACGAGTCCATCTGCTTTCAGTTTTTCCAACTCAGGAAGACTATATTCTTCAAGCCTGTCCCGGTATGCCGGAACAAAAAAAGTTTTTCCATGACAACTGATATCGTGAATATACCGCCGAAAGACTTCATCTTCCCCGGAAAGAAAATAACCTCTTTCAATCGCCGTTTCACCCTTACTGATCCTTACGTAATACTCGTGGAGGGATTTAGTGTTTTGCGCGAATGCAGTGCCGGCATCACTGATGGCTGAAACGCCAAGCCCCAGCAACAGCCGCGTATCCTGCGTTGTGTAACCCATAAAATTACGGTGCAGGTTTCCCTGCTGCCAGGCAATATATAATTCATCCTGTGGCAGCGCGAAATGATCCATTCCGATATCTTCATAGCCACCGGCTGAAAACAATTCTTTCCCTTTTTGATAAAGTTTCATTTTGTCCACGGCAGTAGGCAAATCGCGTTCATCAAATAATCTTTGTCCCCGGCTCGTCCAGGGTACATGTGCATAACTGTAGAACGCCACCCGGTCAGGTTTTAGTGAGATGCACTGCAGAATGCTGCGTTCAATTGTTTCGGGAGTTTGAAAGGGAAGACCGTAAATAAGATCAAAGTTTACAGATTGATAGCCAATGTCCCGGGCCAATTGGGTTGCCTTTTGCACGTTTTCAAATGGCTGAATCCGGTTGATGGCCTTTTGTACTTTTGGATCATTATCCTGCACGCCATAACTGACCCGCCGGAAACCCAACTCAAATAATATCTCCAAATGCTCTTTTGTTGTATTATTGGGATGGCCCTCCAGGCTAAAATTGGCATCCGGGTGAACCAAAGAGTCTTTCAGAATACCATTCAGCATGCCACTTAGTCTGACCGGGGAAAAGAAAGTGGGCGTGCCGCCCCCCAAATGAATTTCCCTGATCACCGGCTTTTCGTTCATCAGGACTCTGTACGTCCGCCATTCCTTTAGAATCGCGGATATATATTCATCTTCTACGTGATGATTGGTAGTGATTCTTTTATTACATCCGCAATAGGTGCAGAGGGATTCACAAAAGGGAAGATGTAAATACAGGCTGATACCTTCTGCTGAATTGGTACAATGGAATTGTTTTATAAGAACATCCTTCCATTGCTTAACATCTATCTTGTCTTTCCAGTGAGGAATAGTGGGATAGCTGGTGTATCTGGGAACCTGTACATTGTACTTATTCAATAAGCCCGCATCCGCCATCTGTTTATTTTATGCAAAACTACAGCGTGTACAGAAAAAATATATGATTAAAATCAGGTATACCGTATGATTCATGCACTGACTATACCGGGAATCCGGCATCTGCCAAATTACGGCGCCGGAACTGATGAGCCAGGAATAACGAAAGACCGGTAAAAATGGACAACGACGCGCCCAATAAATAGATGCCCGAATTTCCCCAACCATTTTCCGCGAGCGCATACATTCCCT
>DASRLM010000055.1:0-4772 GCA_035648455.1 Puia sp.
CAGCATCATTTACCTAGCTGTAACTGTTTGACCAACAGCCAATTATCCTCCAATTATCTCCCTGAAAAGCGACCTGTTTCCGAAGCCTGTTAACCCCTAATATTCAAATACTTTGACCCATCCTATCTTTAGATCAATCAAAGCATTTCCTCCTATGTTTTGTAAGATTACCTGGTTACGTTTTTGCTGTCTGCTATCCGTTTGCTTTATCCTTTCCTGCAGGAGTACGAAAAATATGAATTATTTCCCTGATATTCAGGATGTTACCATAAAATCTAAAGTTCCAAATACAGAGCCTTTGATCCAGGTAAATGATCTGCTGAGCATCCTGGTGAGCAGTTCCAGTCCCGAAGCATCTGCCGCTTTTAATGCCCCCAATGAATCCACCAATATTTCCAATGCCGCGGCTGCTTCTGCCAGTACACTAACGGTTGGTTACCTGGTGAATCAGAACGGGGATATCCAGTTCCCGGTATTGGGCACGATCCACGTGCAGGGGATGAATAAATTTCAGCTTTCCAGCCTGATCGCCCAGAAATTACTCGATAAAAAGCTACTGATTGACCCGATTGTTACCATCCGGTATTTCAACTTCAGGGTAAGCGTTTTAGGTGAAGTTTCGCGGCCCGGGGTTTTTACCACGCCTACCGAAAAGCTCAGTATCATGGAAGCCCTTAGTTTTGCCGGTGATATCACTGTTTTTGGTAAAAAGAACAATGTGCTGCTGATTCGGGAAAATGACCAGGGTGAAAAAATGGTTAAACACCTGGATCTGACAAAACAGGACATATTAAGCTCTCCCTATTATTACCTGAGATCGAATGATGTTCTTATAGTGGAGTCCAATGGCGGCAGGCTGGCCAGAGAAAAAAATTCCCAGTTTGTACCCATTTTGTTCAGTGTGCTTTCTTTTTTAATTGTCGCGATAAGTCAGATAAAGTTTTAGTATTTCCCTGATCGTTCCCGTATTAAACCTGATCTTGTTATGGAAAAGTCAAAACCTATTATTCCGCAAAAAGAGAATAATGGTCTTCAACAAATACTTACCAAATACATTCCTTACTGGCCCCTGTTCCTCCTTTTCTTTATATTAAGCGCTGCCGCTTTATATTTCTATTTGAAAATTACGGTTCCCATTTACGAAACCACGGCCAGCGTACTGATCAAGGATGAAAAGAAAGGACAGGAAGATTCTAAAATGGAAGAGGTATTGAATGTATTCGGTACCAAAAAAATAGTGGAAAACGAACTGGAGATTTTCCATTCCAATTCCCTGATCATTGCCGTTGTTAAGAAATTAAAACTCTATGCCCCGATATCTGAAGAGAAAGGCTGGCGGGGCCTGGGTACGTCATCTGCCTATTTAACCAGCCCGATCATTGTTGAAGTGCCGGATCCCAGCGAGATTGATGAAAGTAAAAAAATATATTTCCAGTTTTCAAAAGCAGACAGCAGCGTTTCCATAAACGGAGATAAATTTCCGCTGGACCAATGGGTCAATTCTCCCTGGGGTACACTGCGTTTCACACAAAACCCGCATTATTTTCCGTCAGCCAAAAAAAACCAGGATTCGGTTAAATTCTTTTTTCAGCTCATATCGCTGGATCATGCCACCAATGGCGTCCTGGGCAACCTGACGGTTTCTTCCGCCAGCAAACAATCGTCCATCATTAATTTATCCATTAAGGATCCCGTTTCCCTAAGGGGCGAAACCATCATTTCAGAAATTGTCGTTGCCTATAACCAGGCTTCTGCCGAAAGAAAAAGCAGTGTGGCACTAAAAACACTGAAGTTTATTGAGGACAGGCTGAAAAATGCGTCCAAAGAACTTGATTCCGTGGAAGGCAGTATTCAAAGATATAAGGATGCGTCGGGTACCGTGGACATCAGCGAACAAAGCAAATTGTATTTACAAAGCATTGAATCCAACGACAAACAATTAAGTACGCTGAACCTGCAGCTCTCGGCATTGGATGAGGTGGAGAAATATGTACAGTCAAAAGACAACAACGGCAACATAGTTCCTTCCACCTTCAACATCAACGACCCTTCCCTCACCCAGCTCCTGACCACCTTATCCAACGATGAGGCACAATATGAAAAATTAAAAAGGACGAATGCCGAAAACAGCCCTATCATGCTTTCCCTCCAGGAGGAGATAAATAAAACCAGACCCAATATCCTGGAGAATATCCGCAGCCAGCGGAAAAATATAGAAGCCGGAAAATCCACCTTGTCCGAATCCAAGGACCGGTATTCCAATATGCTCAGCGCAGTACCCCAAAAAGAAAGACAACTGGTTGAAGTGAGCCGTCAGCACAGTATTAAAAACGATATTTATTCTTTTCTTCTGCAAAAAAAGGAAGAGACCGCTTATTCCATTACCTCTATATTGCCCGATTGTTATATCGTGAGCAGCCCGACCACTTCAGGAACACCGATAAGTCCAAAAAAACCATTTCTGGCCATCCTCGCCCTGATTGTTCCTTTTATTTCAGGCATTGTGGTGGTTTCGATAAAAGATGTGTTCAATGGAAAAATATTATACAGAACGGATATAGAAAAATTGACCAGCTTCCCGATAGTTGGTGAGGTGATCCATGAGAAATTAAAAAGCCCCATCGTTACGGAAAATGCAGAACGGAGTTTTATAGCCGAACAGTTCCGGTTAATCAGGACCGGTTTAAAACACCTGGGGACGCCTCCGGGAAATGTAAAACGGATACTGGTGACCTCCTGTATCAAGGGGGATGGGAAAAGTTTTATTTCCACCAACCTGGCGATCAGCGTTGCCCGCAGCGGAAAAAAAGTAGCCTTGCTGGAAATGGATCTGCATCAACCCAGGATCAGCGAAACGTTTGACATTCCCAAATCCGAAGGCATCACCGATTTTCTGCTGGGTAATGTAAAAGAGGATGAGATCATCTACCCCACACCGAAACATGCCAATGTTTTTATTGTGCCGGCCGGAAATTTAATTGAAGAACCATCGGAATTGCTGGTTAACGGCAAGCTGGTCACTTTATTGAATTACCTGGATACCCAGTTTGATGTCATCATCATCGATACGGCGCCCATCAAAGTGTTAACTGACGGACTGGTGATCGCACCTTATTGCAATCTGGTGTTGAATGTGATCCGTCATAACCACACCCCCAAATCACACATTGAAATGCTCGATAAGGATATGCAATCTTATGATATTCAAAACGTTGCAATTGTATTCAATGCCGTGAAAAACCGCGGATTCGGAAAATACAGTTATGGATATGGCCATGGTTACGGATATGATATCCGGTCTTCTTACGAGGAATATGGCAAGAAAAAGAAAAAAATATCCTGAAAAGCCATTCGCTTAATCTTGTCCAAAAAATATCCGGATAAGGCTTTCACTTTCACTATCCTTGTTTTCTATTGAATTGCAAGTCACACAATTAACTTGTTTTTTTAGAGTTTATTCAAATGAAAATACCGAATAAGCTGGTGTCCCTTTACAGCTTGCGCAGGGTGTGGCACAAACCAAACAATCATGCTTGCTAAAGCAAAAAAAATATTATCTACTGACCTGGTAAAGGTTTCATTCCTGAACGCGGTGGCTACGGTGATCCGTATGCTGACCGGTTTTGTTAGCGTGAAAGTGGTTGCGGCCATCATCGGACCCGTTGGTGTGGCCCTCCTGGGTCAGCTGAATAACTTTGCCCAGATCCTCCTCAGCATATCTAACGGCGGAATCAATGCCGGAATAACCAAATACACGTCAGAACATTCCCAATCACCAAAAGATTATATCCTGTATCTGGGAACCGGATTCTGGATAACCGTTGTCCTGTCCATTGTAACCGGGCTGGTTCTGGTATTTGGCGCCGGTTATTTTTCAACCTACATCCTGCACGACATTCAATACAGATCCGTCTTTTATATTTTTGGGGGAACCATATTGCTGTATGCTTTGAATGCCCTGCTGATCTCCGTTATAAACGGGTTCAAAGAATATAAGAAATATGTTATTGCCAATATCGTGGGCAGCATCGTCGGACTGATCTTCGCTGTGGTTCTGTCCATAAAATATGGTATTTACGGAGCGCTCGTATCCACCGTTACCTTTCAGTCCGTCGTGTTTTTTATCACCCTGGCCATTGTAGCAAGGTCTTACTGGTTCAAATGGAAGATTTTTATCTTAAAATTCAACAAACAGGTTGCCGTCAAACTGGGTCATTATTCCCTGATGGCCATTGTGAGCGCAACAACGGTGCCTGCGGGGCAAATCATTGTCAGAAGTTTCATCATCAAAAACAGATCGATCGCAGATGCCGGATTGTGGGAGGGCATTAACAGGATATCGGGGATGTACCTCATGGTGATAACGGCATCTTTAAGTGTATATTTTTTACCCAAGCTGTCCGAATTAAAAACAAGGTGGGAACTGAGGCAGGAGATCTTTTCCGTTTATAAACTGATCGTACCATTTTTAATCCTGACCACGGCGATTATCTTTGTGTTCCGGGTTTTCATCATACGGCTTTTATTTACCGCCGAGTTTTCAGGTATGCAGAACCTGTTCGCCTTTCAGCTGATCGGGGATATCCTGAAGATCCTGGGATGGGTGCTGGGATATTTGCTGCTGGCCAAGGCCATGACCAAAATATATATTGTCATGGAAATTGTCAGTTTCCTGCTGCTCGTTTTCGTCAGCTATTTTCTGGTGAACTGGTATGGCAGCGTTGGCGCAACACTGGCTTTCGCCATCGTATACCTGATCTACCTGGTTATTC
>DASRLM010000056.1:0-2562 GCA_035648455.1 Puia sp.
TTATAGTGCTGATCGCGGTGGTTGCTGCCGGCATCTGGTATTTCAAATTCCGCAGGGAAGAAAAACCGGTGGCGCTGGACACGGAAAAACCGGAGAACGGTTATATAGCCCTGAGTGTAACGGCAACGGGTACCATAGAACCGGTGGATACGGTTTCTGTGGGTACCCAGGTTTCCGGAACGATCAGATACGTGTATGCCGATTTCAATTCCCGGGTTAAAAAGGGCCAGCTGGTGGCTGAACTGGATAAGTCGCTCCTGAATGCCCAGGTGAACCAGTTTCAGGCCAATTTACAGGTTGCGAAAAGCCAGTTGATTTATCAGAAGAGTGCCTACGACCGGCAAAACCTATTGTTCCAGGTCGGTGCCATCAGCAAAGCTGACTATGAAACGGCCATGTATCAGTACAATACGGCCAAAGCCAACGTGCAAAGCGTGCAGGCGCAACTGGATGCTGCACTGAAAAACCTTTCCTATGCGGATATTTATTCTCCGGTGGACGGCGTGGTGATGGTGCGCAATGTGAATATCGGGCAAACGGTTGCTTCCAGTTTCAGTACGCCAACACTCTTTATCATCGCTAAAGACATCTCCAAGATGCAGGTGCAGGCCGCGGTCGATGAGGCCGATATAGGCAATGTAAAACAGAACCAGCGGGCCACTTTCACGGTGGATGCCTTTCCTGAAAATACATTTTCGGGAATCGTGGAAGAGGTCCGGTTGCAACCCACCATATCGGCTAATGTGGTCACCTATACCACCATCATCAAAGCACCCAACGATAACCTCAAATTAAAACCGGGCATGACGGCCAACATCATCATCTATACCAAAGAAGAAAATGATGCCTTGCTGATATCCGCGAAGGCGCTGAAATTTAAGCCGGATCCTTCGATGGGCAAACAATTTAAGATCATTTCATTAAGTACAGATTCTGCCGCCGGATCAGATGTGCCGCGCCATATAAAAGACAAAAGCATGCACAGGACCGATTCTGCCGGAAGGGAAATAAATGATACGGCCGTGGTCATCACACCCCAGCGGTCATCCGTATGGGTAAAAGAAAATGACAGCCTGATTCAAAAGAAAATAATCATCGGTTTGAATGACGATACGCACGTGCAGGTATTGCATGGGTTAAGCCCGGCGGATGAAGTGGTGGATGCGGTACAAAACCCGGACATTCCCCCGGCCGCGGCGGGACCGCCTAAGAGCCCGTTTATGCCCCAGCGCCGGGGAAGTAGTACGAAAAAACCACCAGCGGCGAAATAAGGAAAAAAAGTTCAGGGAATGGCTAGTAAGATACTGGAAATACAAAATATCAAACGGGAATTCAGGATGGGTACCGAAACGGTCCGGGCATTGAAAGGCGTTTCCTTTAACGTGAACGCAGGTGAATTTGTAACCATAATGGGAAGCAGCGGTTCAGGCAAAACCACTTTATTGAATATTCTGGGCTGTTTGGATAAGCCAACGGAGGGGCATTATTTACTCGATGGGGTAAACATTGGTGAGCTGGGAAGAAATGAACTGGCCCATCTGCGGAACATGAAAATCGGATTTGTGTTCCAGTCATACAATTTACTTCCGAGGACGTCTGCCCTCGAAAACGTGGAACTGCCCCTGTTGTACAATCCCGGCATTCCTCCCAGGGAAAGAAGGGAAAGAGCCATTCATGCACTGGAATCAGTGAAACTAGCGGAGCGGATGGACCATACCCCGAATCAATTGTCCGGCGGACAGCAGCAGCGCGTCGCCATTGCCAGAGCCCTGGTAAATGAACCGGTCATGATACTGGCTGATGAAGCCACCGGCAATCTCGATTCCCGAACTTCTTACGAGATCATGGCACTGATGCAGGAACTGAATCAGAAAAATGGGAAAACCATTGTATTTGTTACGCATGAACCGGATATTGCCGGTTTCAGCAGCCGCACGGTAACCTTAAAAGACGGGAAAGTAATTAAAGACAGTCCCAATGAGAACTGTCGTTCCGCCAAAGAGGTGCTGGCTTCGCTGCCCGTTTCAGACGATTTTTGATGATGATGAAAAGTAAAATAAGAATATGACCGTCATAAACCTGATCCGGATTGCATTCAGGGCCCTCCAGCGGAATAAGCTCAGGGCCTTCCTTACAATGCTTGGGATCATTATTGGGGTGGGGGCCGTGATTGCCATGGTCGCTATTGGCCAGGGTTCAAAAAAAAGTATTCAGGACCAGCTTTCGAGCATGGGTTCCAACATGATCACCATTCGTCCAAACAGCAATGTGGTTGCCGGGGCAAGGCTGGATGCAGGCAGTGTGCAGACCCTGAAGATTGAAGATGTGAAGGCAATCCAAAAGCAGGCACAATACATCAGCGCCATTTCTCCTGCTGCATCGGCCAAGGGACAGGCCATTAACGGTGCATTGAACTGGCCGACCACCATTCAGGGGGTTAGTCCGGCATACCTTGACATCAGGTCATGGACCATGAAAGACGGGATTGCCTTTACGGATGCCGACGTAACGGCTGCAGCTAAGGTATGCGTGCTGGGACAGACAGTAGTGAATAACCTTTTT
>DASRLM010000057.1:0-2388 GCA_035648455.1 Puia sp.
TTGTCTAAAACATGAATGGATGCTCCCAGCTTTTCGAGATCCCTGAAAAACTCAGGATACGATTTATTGATCGCATCAGCCTTTTCTATCAGGACCGGACCGTTTGCCCTCAGGGCAGCCACTGCTGTGGCCATCGCTATCCGGTGATCATGATGGGAATGGACCGAACCCGCATTCAGCTCCTGTGTTCCCTGAATACCCATGGTATCTTCGTTCATCAGAATGGGCACCCCCAGCTTGGCAAACTCTTCCTGCAGGGCCAGCCCGCGGTTGCTTTCTTTATGCGCAAGCCGGTTCACGCCCTTTATGAAACTGGATCCGGTGCAGCAGGATGCGAGTGCAACCAGGGGTGGGAAAAGATCCGGACAATCCGTTGCATCAAAATGAAACCCTTTCAAAATCACCGGATGGTCCGCTCCTGCGCCGACCTCCGTTTTGGAAATCTGCAGGGGCACCCCCGCGTCCCTCAGGGCCTGGAGTATGGCCCTGTCTGCCTGGGTGGAGTCAGCATCCAGTCCCCGGACCCTGCAATGGCCGGCGATGGCTGCGGCCACCAGTAAAAAGGCCGCCCCACTCCAGTCTCCTTCCACATCATATTCAATAGTCCCTTCCGGCTTAGCATGGCTTTCTTTCGAAAAATAAAAAGATGCATACCCGCGGTTCTCCGGAACCTTCAAACCGAAATCGCGCATAACCTTCAGCGTGAGATCAATATAGGGGCGGCTTTTCAGGTTGGTCACTTCGATGGAAACATCTTCGGCGCCGGCGGCTGAATAGGCCATCAGCAATCCCGTAAGGAACTGGGAGCTAAGGGAACCGTCTGTGCGGATATTGGCGGGTACGAGCGGACCCTTCAATTGCAGGGGAAGTTTGCCCAGGTTTGACCGCAGGTCTATCCCCAGAAGCGGAAACACCCTGTCAAAGAAATCCATGGGCCGGCTCAGCAGGCTGCCTTCACCTTCAATGGTGATCCGGTGTGTACTGAGTGCAGCCAGTGGCGCAAACATCCGGATTCCCAGGCCACTTTCGCCGCAATTCACAAAATCATTTACCGGTTTTATGCCGCTGCTGCTGATGTGCAGGGAACCGTCAGGAAAATTTTCTACAGTGGCGCCCAGTCCCCGGATAACCCGGATGGCCGCATGGTCGTCGTTGGAAGAACCCGGGTTCCTGATGATGCTTTCACCGGCTGAAATCAGGGCAGCAGCACAGGCCCTCTGCAGTGAACTTTTGGAAGCGGGGGCAGACAGGGAACCGTGGATGGAAGAAGGCGAAATGATAACGTTCATCTTATTTTATCTGGCTCTCGAAATGGAATAAATGAGTTTTTCCAGCTGTTTCATGGGAATGGGCTTCACCACCGCATGGCCGATTTTCTGCAGCAGTACATAATTCATGATGTTCCGCGTTTTCTTTTTATCCATGCGCATGAGTTCCATGATTTTCCCAAAATCCATGTGCAGGTCCGTGGGCAGACCATATTTCTCCAGCAGGGCAGTAACCCGGGCCGCTTCTTTAAAATCCAGCAGCTCCTCTGAAATCAGGCAGGCCGCTTTGATTCCGATGGCCACGGCATGACCATGGGGAAGCTTATAGGTGTTTTCCACAGCATGACCGAGGGTATGACCGAAATTCAGCAGCTTCCGGTCGCCGGTTTCAAATTCATCTTTCAAAACAACTGCCGATTTGATCATCACATTTTTCCGGATTAATGCGGCCAGCGCTTTTTTATTTTTCCGGTAATGCGCCAGGGAGTTTTTTTCCAGTTCCTTAAACAGGGCTGCATCTTTAATGGCCGCATGTTTGATCACTTCAGCAAAACCATTTATCCATTCTTCAGGAGGCAGGGTTTGCAGCAGGTTGATATCGTAATATAAAAACCCGGGCTGGCGGATCGTTCCGACCAGGTTTTTGAAATTGCCGACATCAATGCCGTTCTTTCCGCCGATGGAGGCATCCACCATGCCCAGCACCGAAGTAGGAACAAATCCAAATGGAATTCCGCGCATATAAACGGATGCGGCATATCCGCTGATATCCGTCACCACGCCGCCGCCGACGCCCACCACCATGGTTTTCCGGTCGGCGCCGTATTCGATGAGCTGGTCAATGATCCGGTCGATGGTCTGCTGCGTTTTATACGACTCTCCCGGGGGGATCACAATTGTTCCGGATCCCTTGAAATATTTTTTATGCAGGTCAAAAACATGCTGGTCGGTGATGAACACGGTATGTTCCTTATCCGTAACCTTGTTGATCTGGGCAAAGGATGCATCAAAATAACAGGTTGTTCTGGAAGAAGAAAAGGAAAATGTTTTTTTTTGCATACCTGAATTAAGTTTATGAATTCATCACTTTATTCTGGTGGTTGATACTCTCCATGTGCAC
>DASRLM010000058.1:0-6285 GCA_035648455.1 Puia sp.
ACGTAAGGGTGAAAGTTACTGTATAACGGTTATTTCTGTTTATAATTTTTTGGAATACTGAAGGGGAAGTTTAAAGGTTCGTTAAAAGAATATTGCTTGAAAGTGAGTTCAATATCCAACCGTGCTTTTTCTGCAACGGCAATTTTACGGTAGGTGGAAAAAAGCACGCCGTCTTTTTTTTCATAGTCCCCATAGGTGAGGTCACAGGACCGGGCACGCAGCCTGTCCACATCATCCAGTTTGCTGTGCTTGATGCTATAATCCTCTTTGTTCAACGTGATGTAATTCCGAAAAAGTGGTCCTTCGCCCAGCAGAGAAATTCCCTGGTCATCTTTCCGGTAAAACACAATATTGCTGTCCAGATAAATCGGGTTGCCCAGAAGCAGGGACTGGAGGGTTTGAAAATCGAATGGCAGATGGGTGATCTCCTGGAGATAACTGACGGACCTCAGCCGATAAACTTTATCCAGCTTGCTCAGCACTTTCACACTATCCGGCGTAATCACCGCCCGGAATGCTTCGATACCCAGCAAAGCATTGATGGAAACCCAGATCATTTTATCTTTCTCTAACCGGAGAAAGGCATTGAATTCGTAATCCTTTCCATCGCTCCCCTCGTAATGCACTTTTATTTTCGCCGAAAAAGTATTACAGTCGATAAGATTGCTCCTGACGTGGCCATACAGGGCCCGGATATACCGGATGGAATCCGCCTTCAGGTCCACCGCTACGGAAGTATCCGCCTTTTTTACGACCAGGGTGTCTTTTTTGGCCATGGCGGTGGTGATTTTCTTTGTCGAACGGCAACCTACAACCGAAAACCCGGCTACCAGCACTGCGGCCATCACCATCAGCAAAACGAAATGCGCCCTGATTATTTTAATCATAATTATCTTTTTCCGGTATGACCGAATCCGCCTTCGTTCCTGGCCGTCTCCTGAAGGATTTCCACGGCTTCCCAGGTTACTTTTTCAACGGATCCGATCACCATCTGGGCAATCCGGTCACCCGGATGAATGATCTGGTCCCGGTCCGACAGATTGATCAGGATCACTTTCAGTTCCCCGCGATAGTCGGCGTCCACAGTGCCTGGCGAATTCAGGCAGGTGATGCCCTGTTTGATGGCCAGCCCGCTGCGGGGACGAACCTGGGCCTCATAGCCCGACGGAAGTTCGATGAATATACCAGTGGGTATCAATTGCCGTTCCAGCGAACGCAGGGTTAGCGGCTGGGGAATATCTGCCTTGAGATCCATTCCTGCGGAGTCAGCCGTTGCATAGGCAGGCAGCGGATTGGAAGATTTGTTGATGATCTTAACCAGAAGTGATGGCATGGGCGCAAAGGTAATTAATCCGGTTTCTTCAGCAATACAACGGCATAGGCAACAACGCCTTCTTCCCGGCCCACAAATCCCAGTTTTTCGGTGGTGGTGGCCTTTATCGAAACCGCGTCTTCACCGATTTCCAATATCCCGGAGATCACCTGGCGCATTTTATCGGCATAGGGCATGATCTTGGGCCGTTCCAGACAAACCGTTGTGTCCAGGTTCCCGACTGAAAACCCTTTTTCACGGACCAGCTGAAATGTTTTAGTCAGTAATATCTTGCTGTCAATGTCTTTATACGCTCCGTCGGTATCCGGGAAATGCATCCCGATATCCCCCAGGTTCAGGGCACCGAGGAGGGCATCGCAAATGGCGTGCAGCAGCACGTCGGCATCACTGTGACCGACCGATCCTTTTTCGTGGGGGATCTGGATACCGCCCAGCCAGAATTTTTTTCCCTTCGCAAGCTGATGATAATCGTTTCCGAAACCAATCCGGTACGCCATGGTTCATGAATATTAATAAAAAAGCCATTTCAGCAGCGGCTAAATTAATCAATCCACTGTTGAAACGGTTTTCTGTAAAATCTTTTACTGATCGTTGGTCGTATTCGGTGCATTGTCCCCGCCATCGAGGTCAAAGGTCAGCCCGAACCGGATCGTATTGGAAAGGGGGTTACGCGTGATGCCACTGCCGGAAGGAACCAGGTAAGAAAAATTCAATCCGAGCATATTGTATTTGAGGCCAACGCCCATGGTGAAATATTGTCTTCCACCCTGGCTCTTGTCCTCGTAAAAATAACCGAGCCGCAAAGCGAATTGCTCATTGTAGGTATATTCAGCACCAATGGAAGCATTGATTTTCTGCAGTTGGCTGCCGCCGGAAAAGGAGTTGAACCAGCTGCTGGTTACGCTCTGGTTATGATATTTATCCACAGCGAGGCTGTCCGTTTCCGTAATTCCGGTATACGAAGGCGGTGCAGGCACCAGCAATTTATTCAGATCCAGCCCGAAGCTGAGTTTGTTCTGATCGTCAAACACTTTGGTATAGGTAGCGCCAATACCCAGGTTGGCGGGAATATATTCTTTTTGGGTGGCATCATTGGTATAGCCGATTTTGGTACCGAGGTTGGACAAAGATGCACCGAATGCCCAGCCCTGTTTGTTGGCATCGGTCAGATTATAGTACAGGGTCAGATCGGCTGCAACGGCATTCCCCGCCTTATACGCTGAAATACTGCCACTTGCAGCAGCCGCCCCAAGAGTTAAGTTGGAATTGATATAACGAAGGGCCAGGCCCAGGGACAAATTATCTGACAGCTTTCTGGAGTATCCCAGATCGAGGGAAAATTCCCGGGGTCTTCCTTCTCCCCAGTTATTACCGTTATAATCTGAAAACTGGATGCTGCCCAAACTGAAGTACCGGATCGAAGCCGAAATGGCCTGCAGATTATCCAGTTTGTGGTATCCGGCAGCGGTCAGCATGTATACATCGTTCAGTCCCAAGTCCTTAAGCCAGGGGGTATACGTCAATCCGATGCCGGTATTATACTGGGAAAACGGGGTTTTGGCCTGGTTGTAAAAAGAAGCATTCGCATCGGGGGACGTTGCCAGTCCGAGTTCACCCATGGACCCCGCCCGGGCATCGGGTGAAATACGCAAAAATGGAACGGCCGTTGTTACGACATTCACGTTTCCGTTACCGGTAGTCTGGGCACTCACGAACATTGTGGAAAACACACCGCACAGTAAAGCAGTTAGTTGGAAAAACAGTCTTTTCATGTAATTTATTTTAGCTTAAAAGGACACTGACCACATCAATGATACCCGAAAGACTGCAAAACAGTTGCCCCGGGATCATTTCAGCTTTTAGAGGGTAGAAATTTTCAATAGCTAAGGTTGTGGTTTTAAATGAGTTAAAATAACAGCGTCTATTCTTTCACACAATTCTGATAAGGTTCTATAAGCTATACCGGCTCTCGAACGGAATAGCCTCTCAATTATTGCGCAATTTAAAGGATTCCGGCATGCTATAAATTTCGCATTTACCCGCGGCCGCCGGGCACGGTTTTAACATTCCCAAAAGGGGAATTTTCCCCCAAAGCATACTATATTCGCGTTCTCCTCGTATTGTGCATTATACGCGGTCCTGAATGACAATATTTGTTTTGAAAGAGCGTTTCTTCACCTAACATATCACGGTTAAATGCGTTTTCTATGAATCTCAAAAATCTCGTTATCCTTGCTTCCTGCGCCATAGTGGTGAGTTCGTGCAAAGATGGTAAGTTATTCGGCAAAAAGAAGGAATCTTCTGATGTAACCGGATGGAACTACAATGATAAGAACATGGGGGGCTACCAGGTTTCCAAGGAAAAAGAAGAACGTACAGGGCCCGGTCTTGTTTTCGTTCAGGGGGGTACCTTTACCATGGGCGCCACGGAAGAGGATGTGATGAGCGACTGGAACAACATTCCGCGCCGGGTTACGGTGAACTCGTTCTATATTGACAGAACCGAAGTGGCCAATGTGCACTACCGCGAATATCTGTACTGGATCGACAATGTATTTGAAGGGGATGAATATAAGGCCGTTCGGGAAGGCGCCCTGCCGGATACCCTGGTATGGAGAAGTGAACTGGCTTATAATGAACCATTGGTTGAATATTATTTCCGTCACCCGTCTTATAACTACTATCCGGTGGTTGGGGTGAGCTGGAAACAGGCCCAGGACTTTTGTTTATGGAGAACCGACCGTGTAAACGAAAAGGCCCTGGTTGACCGTCAATTCATCAACAAGAATTCTTTAAAAAATATTCAGGGTCTTGGCCAGGAGAATTTCAATACGAAATCTTACCTCATGGGTGAATACCAGGCCACTCCCGGAGCAGCTGCCAAATCAAAGAAAAATGAACTGCGGAATCCCAATGGAACGCCCCGCACCCAGGTTACTTTCGAAGATGGTATCCTGTTGCCTTCCTACCGTTTGCCCACGGAAGCAGAATGGGAATATGCAGCCCTTGGTTTGATCAATCAGAACCCGGCCCCCAGCAAGAGCGACAAGAAAAGAGGGGAAGAGCTGATTGCCAACAAACAGGTTTATTCCTGGAGCCAGAATGTAAACGGATTGCGTGACTCCCGCCGCGGAAGCTGGCAGGGTACGTTCCTGGCCAACTTCAAACGCGGATCAGGAGATAACATGGGTGTTGCCGGTGGTTTGAACGACAACGCCGTTTACACAGCAGATGTCAATTCATTTTATCCCAACGGTTTCGGATTGTATAATATGTCCGGTAACGTGAGCGAATGGGTGCAGGATGTTTATCGTCCCCTTTCTTCCCAGGATGTGGATGATGTAGCGCCTTTTCGTGGTAACCAGTTTACCACCATCGATCTGGGCAAGGAAAACAAACCGGAAAGAGACAGCCTCGGCAGGATCAAATACCGGAACGTAACAGATGAAGAAAGCAAAGGCCGCCGCAACTATCAGAAAGCTGATGTGATCAACTATCTGGATGGTGACTCCCTGATTGCCGGTGTAAGTTATGGATATGGCAAAACCACGTTGATCAGCGATAAGTCAAGGGTTATCAAAGGCGGAAGCTGGAACGACCGCGCTTACTGGTTAGGACCAGGTACGCGCCGCTTCATGGAAGAAGATCAGGCCAGTTCAACCGTTGGTTTCCGTTGCGCCATGGACCGTGTGGGCAGTGCGGCCGGTAACGGCAGAAAAACCGGCATCAACTACAAACAAAGAAAACAGAACGCGCGTAAGCAATAAGTTTTATCTCAAAGAATTGAAAAGCCACCCTGTGTATGCCGGGTGGCTTTTTTGTTAATTACATTTGTGCCCATGATGTCCATCAAAAGTTTATACGCGATTTTTCTTCAACATCCTTCCATTTGCACCGACAGCCGGAAAATGAAATCAGGGGATCTTTTCTTTGCCCTTAAAGGTGAGCATTTCAACGGAAACCAATTTGCCGGCCGGGCGCTTCAGGAAGGCGCCGCCTATGCGGTGATTGATGAGAAGCCGGAAACGGAACACAATCGGTTTATACTGGTTGAAAATGTTTTGGAAACCCTGCAGGCCCTGGCCGGTCATCACCGGGACCAGTTTAAAATACCATTTATCGGCATCACCGGAAGCAACGGAAAGACCACCACCAAGGAATTGATCCATGCCGTTCTTTCCGGCACTTACCGCACGTATACTACGGAAGGAAACCTGAACAACCACATCGGCATTCCCCTCACGATCCTGAAAATTAAACCCGATGCGGAAATGGCCGTCGTGGAAATGGGCGCCAACCATTTGCGGGAGATAGCGGGCTACTGTGAGTATGCGAAACCGACCCATGGCATCATCACCAATTGCGGCAAGGCCCATCTGGAAGGATTTGGCAGCATCGAGGGTGTGCGGAAGGGCAAGGGTGAATTGTATGACTGGCTGCGTGCCTGCGGGGGAACGGCTTTTGTGATGTGGGACTACGATTACCTGCAGGAAATGAGCAAGGGCATCACCGAGATCGTTTCCTATGGAACCGTTGACGCCGCTGTTACCGGGATTGCAGATGGAAGCGGTCCCTTGCTCCGGGTCAGGCTAACGCATGGCGCGCATAACAACAGCATTCAAACGCAGCTGGCCGGCAGATACAACCTGCCCAATGTACTGGCGGCCGTAACCGTGGGCACCTATTTTAAGGTGGATCCGGCCCTGATTAAAACGAGCCTGGAATCCTATCAGCCGTCCAACAGCCGTTCCCAGATCCTGCAGTGGAATAACAATACCGTGGTGCTGGATGCCTATAATGCCAATCCGTCCAGCATGAAGCTGGCCATAGAAAACTTTGCTTCTTTATCTTCCGGTGATAAAGTACTTGTTCTCGGCGCCATGGCGGAACTGGGCTCCGGCAGCCTGCAGGAACATGAAGAGATCCTGCAGCAGATTGCTGCCTACGCATGG
>DASRLM010000059.1:0-2648 GCA_035648455.1 Puia sp.
GCTGTACATAACATCGTGGGGGCGTGTAGCCACTATTTCTGCGCTGCAGCCGGCAAGGGCGAATATCAACCCGATTCCAGCGGCCATAAACCATTTTTTCATTTTTGTGTTATTTAGATTATCCGATTTGCTATAATTATAAGCAAAAAACGTTCTAGTGAATCTTTTTCCACACATACTATCGTACTTTGCAAAAATTCTCAAGCAATGAACACTGCCGCCGGGGTGGCCATCCCGTTAACAGCCAAGGATTTTATGACCGACCAGGAAGTTCGCTGGTGCCCGGGCTGCGGAGACTACTCCATTCTGGCCCAGGTTCAGAAAGTAATGCCCCAGATGGGCATTCCCCGTGAGAATATCGTGATCATTTCGGGCATTGGCTGCAACAGCCGGTTTCCCTATTATATGAATACTTACGGCATGCATTCCATACATGGAAGGGCAACCGCCATTGCGTCCGGACTTAAGGCGAGCCGGCCCGAACTGAGTGTATGGATCGTAACGGGAGACGGCGACTCGCTGAGCATCGGCGGAAATCACACCATACATCTCCTGCGCCGGAATTTTGATGTAAACATCCTGCTTTTTAATAACCAGATCTACGGTCTCACCAAGGGCCAGTATTCGCCCACTTCAGAAACGGACAAGCAGACCAAGTCCACACCTTTCGGCAGCATCGATCATCCCTTTAACCCACTGGCCCTGGCCATGGGCGCGGATGCAAGTTTTGTTGCCCGGAGCATGGACCGGGATCCAAAGCACCTTCAGCAAATGCTTACACGCAGTCATCAGCACCGGGGATCGTCTTTCCTGGAGATCTATCAGAACTGCAACATTTTCAATGACGGTGCTTTCAGCCTGTTTACCGAAAAAGTATCCAAGCCGGCCGAAACGATCTTTCTCGAACACGGAAAACCATTGATTTTCGGGGCGCAGCAAAACAAAGGCATCCGGCTGGAAGGACTCCGGCCGGTTGTGGTGGAGCTGGGCGATGGCGTGCAGCCAGAGGATTTGTGGATACACGATGAAAAAGATTTTTACAAGGCGCAGATCCTCGTCAGGATGTTTGACGACCCGTCAACGGATGCCCATCTCCCCCGCCCTTTTGGCGTTTTCTTTGAAACGGAACGACCCTGTTATGAGGACATGCTTAACGTTCAGATAGAAGAGGTGATCCGGTCCAAAGGAAAGGGGGATCTCAATAAACTCTTACGCGGCCGCGAAACCTGGACCATTCCATCCTGAACCATAAGGCATCTGCCGTAGGTGATAAAAATAAAAGTCCCGGCGAAGCGGGACCTTTTATTGGTTGTTTCACGGAGAAATAATAGGTATATAAAAATGACATCTGGCCTATAAAAATGCCGGCGATAAAAATCGCCGGCCTGAGCTTACCTCTGAAACCACAAAAAGAAAGCGTTAACCGAAATCATCATATAAGATAGCTTGGGAATATTCAATCGTTGGTGGATCCCTACAGGATTGGAAGCAGCACCCGCTGAAAGCCGGATGCATTGATTTTACAGGGTACGGGAGACGGTCTCATTCATACGTTGTATGAAGGGGATCGGAATACGGAGGGCGATTGGAAAAATGGAAATTGGATGGGACGGAAGTGCAGGCAAGGATAAAACAGAGGATTAAAAGTAAATACAAGTTTCCTATTAGCAAAGCGTTTTTTTAAAATTCAGGAAAAACCCGCGGTGGCGTTTCCGGGATACGCTTCCATCTCTTTCCCGGCATCCTCAAAGGTTTTATTTATTTTATAATTATACCACCATTCCGGGGAGGTTTTTTTCATGAAAGTATCGATGTAACGCATGCCAAACAGGTTCCAGGCCCCTTTCAATTTGCCGGACAGGCCGGTTTGCAGGGCGCGAAGACTCATGGCAAATCCACTGTCGATGTATTCCATGTGATGCCAGTAGCCTGCAGGCATAAACAGGGTATCCCCATGGTCCAGGATCAGTTCATAACCCCTCGCCATCCGGAGGGCAGGAAATTTCTCCGTATCCAGCTTGTTGCCGGCGCCTTCGTAATAGCGTTCAAAGTTCACCAGGCTGAGCACTTCCCAGGGTTTTCTGTATAATTTATATTGTTCCTCAAAGGGAAACAACAGCACCCTTTTTTTGCCCATGAACTGGGTATGAAAAATATGGGAAAGATCTATGTCGAAGTGCATGTGGGTTACAGATCCTTTGCCACCCGTAAAGAGCATGGGATATTTTTTCACGAATCCCTTACTGTATTGCTCCGGCCAGTTGAAATCATTGATGATCTGGGGTGTATGCTCGAAAAGATTAAATAAAAATATCCGCCATTCCGCCGGACCTCTCCGGATCAGATCGATGTAATCGCCAAATTTCATATAGTCATCCGCTGTATTGATGGGAGTATGGGCATCGCTTTTCACATTATTGTATACGCCTACCTGAACATCCCCCACCACGGCCTTAAAAAAATCCCAGTTCCATTTATCATACGCCGGCCACTTCCTGGCAAGGCCGGTGATCACTACGGGTTTGAACGTTTCGTAATATCGGCTTTTAAATTCCGCTGAGGTAATGTCCTCCACCCGGTCCACTGCCTGTAACACCATATCTCATTTTAATTTTAATGCAAAATTAATACAATGACCAAATCGGAAT
>DASRLM010000060.1:0-2886 GCA_035648455.1 Puia sp.
GCTCCGGTGCTGGCATGTCCGCCGGCCTGGACCTGTCTTCCGGTAGCTGGATGAATTCCTTGTTGTCGTTCGGCGGCAGGATAATGCGGCCCTCTTTCCAGTCTGCCTTAGCCTGTTCGATTCTTTCCTTCCGGGAGGAAACAAAGTTCCACCAGATAAACCGCTCGCCCAGGGGCTCACCGCCCAGCAACATTACGGTGGTCTTCTCTTTTGCAACAATCAGTGGATCGGCCTCTTTCGAAAAAACGAGCATCCGGCCGCTGCCATAAATATGGCCGCCTGTTTCAATGGATCCTTTAGCAATATAGGCAGCTCGTTCCGTATGCCCTTTCGGAAGCGTAAGCTTTGCGCCGGCTTCCAGCAACACATGAAGGTAAAAGAGGGGAGAACTTATTTTTACATCGTTACCCAGGCCATAGGCATTGCCGGCGATCAGGCGCATCCAGATGCCTTTTTCGGTGAAGACAGGTAATTGTTCCGGGCGGTAATTAGTAAAGCCGGGCGCTGCTTCCTCATCCTTTTCAGGCAGGGCCACCCAGGTCTGAATCATCTCGAGGCCGCCTGCAGCCAGGACCTGCGGATCCTCGAACCGCTCGGAATGGGCGATGCCTTTTCCGGCGGTCATCCAGTTCACCTCGCCCGGCCGGATGATCTGTTCCACGCCCAGGCTATCCCGGTGCGTGACCCTTCCCGCGAAAAGATAGCTGACCGTAGATAAGCCGATATGCGGATGCGGCAGCACATCCAGGGAATGCGCGCCCGCCGGCGCTTCCGTTACCGGGCCCGCATGATCCATGAAGATAAACGGCCCAACCATCCTCCGGAGCCTGAAAGGAAGAATACGCTGTACGGCCAGGCCAGGACCGATATACGCTTTGCGTGCTTCTATAACAAGATCAGGCATAGACGTAGGTTTGTAATCAAATTAAAGGCAGCCTTTCATGCCCGGGATTGTTGCATCCAAGATAGAAAGAATTACTTTATCGCCCAAGATGATGCCGGTGAAGTTTATCTGTTTCCCTGTTTGATCTGTATATTTAATGTCGACTCATGTACAGAGGCTTCCGAATACTTAGAGAAATATTAAATGACAAATGTCAATGACCTACATATAGCAGATGAGATCCTTCCGTTGTTTGATTTCACGTATAACCCGCTTTCCGGACAGGCAGTACGTGATATTTTAACAGAACCACTCCATTCAACGTCCGAAGTATTATTCAGACAGCATATATTAAAAGGTTTTATCGGCAATCGGGAAGTGCTAAAAGAATATTCCTATTCCCGGTTTAATTTATCCGATGTATCTAATTTCTTTGACACATTTTCGGCAGGATCCTTCTTTGGCCTGCACCTGAGAAGAACGCTTATATTTTCTGAGAAAGAAAGACATCAGAAAAGAGGAAAACTGATTATACTTATCCTGGTTCTGAATAAACTTTATTCCACCTATCTGAGTAAAATTGACACGAAACTTTTCCCTGCGGAATATGCCACTGAACTGGACCTGATCAATGGTTTTCTGGTTGATTTTGACCTGGAGCATTATGAATCCGTCTATCGAGAAAAAAAGAAAATTCGTATCCGTCATATTGTTGAACTGATGAAGATCATCACGGAAAAAGTGACCAACGGGCAGGCAGCTGCTTTCTGGAAACGCTGGTACTTATTTGAGGCCTATCTTTCCGTAAGCGATGGCATCATCCGGCATGGTTTCATCTTTCCATCTTTTGATGACAGCAGTTTCGCGCTGGAAGGGCTTTATCATCCGCTGATAAAAAATCCGGTCAGAAACGATCTCATGGGCGCCAGGAATGTTATTCTTTTAACCGGCCCAAACATGTCCGGCAAATCCACCCTGCTGAAAGCAGTCAGCCTTTGCGTTTACCTCGGGCATGTTGGTCTTGCCGTGCCGGCTTCAAAAGCAACGATGCCGTTTTTTACGACTATTTCCGTGGCCATTAACCTTACAGATAGTATTGTCAGTGGCTACAGCCATTTTATGTCGGAGATCATCACCTTAAAAAATGTCCTTACGGAAGCTACTGAAAGCAAAAAATGTTTCGCGGTTTTTGATGAATTATTCAGGGGAACAAACATTGAAGACGCGCTCGAAATCAGTACGGCTACCATAAAAGGGCTTGTCCGATTCAGCAACTCCCTATTTATCATTTCCACTCACCTGCACCAGTTGAAGGATTTGGAAGAAATCAAAAAAGATAAGGTGGCCACCTATTTTATTGAATGCAAACTGGATAACAATACACCGGCGTTTACGTATAAATTAAAACCCGGCTGGTCAGATTTAAAACTGGGCCGGATACTATTTGAAAGGGAAGGGCTGGATAAAATGCTTGATTACACTTAACCATGCAGTCACTATTAAACAGCGTAGCCCTGGCATATAACATTGAGTGCACATTCAAATAATAAGCGATCTGGATCGCATTTTGGAATGCTTAAAATTTATTTGCTTTTGATCGTTTCGTTAATGCTGTTTAATAAGGATGTGGCCCCCCGCGAATCCTGTAATAATTCCCAAATCATCACGCCTCCCGCTTCATTCAGCGCCAGGCTGGTTTTGCTCTTAATAGTGGGCATTCCATTATAGTACATCGTTTCCCCATCAGATAAGCTAATCTGGTCCTTATTTTCCGACCCGGGATATGCACTTACAATTTCACTATAGATCATGGTGGAGGTCATATTATTCGGGCCGAAACCATAGCCATAAAAAGGAAGACCCAGGTTCATTTTTTCTTTGGGAACAGCCCTTGTATTTCCCCAGTATGCGAGATCACTCACAGCCATCGAATAGGGAGCATGCGGACCAGGATTAGAGGGATCCCATGGACCCGTATTGTCATAAGACATGATATTTATAAA
>DASRLM010000061.1:0-2999 GCA_035648455.1 Puia sp.
TGTTTCGGCAGCCAGAAGAAAGCTTCCTTCAGATTTTATAAACTGGTGGCTGCCGGAAAAATCCACAAAATAAATGGAAGCCATATCTTTTTTAGAAAGTTCTTCCGATTTTATAAAATTCAGCAGGCAATGCATGTCATCAAACTTGTATGCTTTTCCCTTTGTAGTCAGGACCTCCCCACCGAATCTTTTATCCTGAATGCCCATCTTGCAGTAATCACAGTTGTCCTGTCCGTAGTGAATTGCCTGTGGACCCGAACTGCATCCGGAAAATGACAATGATCCCGCCAGCAGGAAAGCGGCAACAGTGCCCGCGGAAAATTTTAATGCAGGCTTTTTATTCCTTGTCAGTTCCAGGATCAGGGCTCCCGTGAGCAGCACCCCAACAGCAACAAAAATCCAACCGCCGGTATCGGGAATGGAATATGCGGTAAAATTGAGCAGTTGTTTGTATCCGATCAGGGGTGGCTGGTAAACCATTCCCGGAACTTTAATAGGGGCAGCGGGATCGAGGTTATGGCCGTAATTATATTCCCAGCGGTAAAAATCGATCATGGAGGTAAAGGCGAACAGCATGAAAATACAAAACCAGCCATAAAAAACTATTCTTCTGTTGAATAACGCGACAAGAAATCCCAATATCAGGAAACCCCCTATGATATACGGCAGTGCGATAAATTCCACGAAGTCACGCGTATGGAGGGTTTCCATACCGATATAGTGATTGAGTCCGTTTACTATATCTACCGCCCCCCCAATCTTATTGGCAAAGATTTGTAATACCAATCCTTCCGGATATTGAGGCGCTGTTAACTCAATCCTCCAGATGGGTAGATATAAAACAGCAATCATCGCCAGGGACGAAATAACAATGATGATTCGTGAGGACAGAGATAGCCGGTTTTTCATCACACAAAGTATTTAGTATCATTTTTTGGCTATTGTGGAATCTGCCAGGGTTTCATTGGTTCCATAAACCAGCGGAACTTTACTGCCGGCGGGTGAGACCCTGACATATCCCTGCATTTCCTGGTGAAGGGCGCTGCAGAAATCGGTGCAATAGATGGGGTAAACGCCCACTTTTTCCGGAATCCATTTCAGGGTGCAGGTTTCACCCGGCATGATTAATATTTCCGCATTGTTGTTCCCCTTCACGGCAAAGCCGTGCGGTATATCCCAATCCTGCTCCTGATTCGTAACATGGAAATAAACTTCGTCGCCTAATCTCACCCCTTCAATATTGTCCGGCACAAAATGGGATCGGATAGCCGTCATATATACGTGGATCTTGTTTCCTTCCCGCACTACTTTCGCCTGCTTTTCACCCTTTGCAGCATAGGGGTGGTCGTTATCTTCTATCTTAAAAAATTTAACGGATTTCTGCCGGATCAGATCTGCCGGAAGCGCCTGTGCATAATGCGGTTCACCAATGGTGGGAAAGTCCAGCAGCAACTGCATCTTGTCTCCCGAAATATCATACAACTGTGCGCTTTGCGCCAACTCAGGTCCTGTAGGGAGATAGCGGTCTTTGGTGATTTTGTTATAGGCAATCAGGTATTTATTGGAAGGATTTCGGGTATCTCCTCCCGGAATGCTCAAATGACCCACAGAATAATAAGTGGGAACACGATCTAATACCTTAAGGTCTTTCAGACTCCACTTTACTACTTCAGAAGAGATAAAGAAAGAAGTATAGGCATTTCCCCTGCCGTCAAATTCTGTATGAAGCGGCCCGAGACCTGGTTTTTTTACTTCACCGTATAAAGCAGCTTCGTATTTGATTACCGGTATACCTTCATAATCCCCTTCATAATTCTTATCTGCAATCGCCTTTTGTATTTTACTGAAAGAGAACACGGGGATCAGGGCTGCCAGTTTACCACTGCCGACGATATATTCACCGGTCGGATCCACATCACAGCCGTGGGGAGACTTTGGACAGGGAATAAAATAAACAACGTCTTTCAATTCCTTCGGATCCATCACCAGCACTTCCTTTTCCATGGTACTGGTAGCCGTATGCGTTCTTTCATCATATACATTGTGGGCGTATATCACTTTTTTTATAATTCCTTTTCCCTGTCTGGCATATTCCGCGGCCTTCTTCCAGTTTACCGCCATGATGAAATCTTTATCCCTCTGGGAAGCGTTTACTTCCAGCAGGGTATGGGCCTGCTCGGTATTATAGCAGGAGAAAAAGAACCAGTCGTGGGATGGGCCCTTGCCCGCGTGACTTAAATCAAAATCAACTGGTGGCAGCATGAGTTGGAATGCAATGCTCAGGTGACCGGACAGGGAGTCCACTTTGATAAAGCTGACCGTGCCGTGGAAATTCTGTTTATAAGAGCTGATGGGTACATCCTGATTGTCTCCCATCGGTTCGCTAAAGCGGGTACCCGCTACTACATATTCTGTATTCTCTGTAATGAAAGGCGAAGAATGATTTCCTCCGCTATTTGGCAGTTCCAGAATCTCTTCGGTTCTAAAAGTGGACAAATTGATACGGGCCACGCGCGGCGTATTGTTTGCATTGGCAAACAGCCAGCGGCCGTCAATTTCTCCATTTGTTTGGGAAAGTTCCAAGTGATGCTGGTCGTCCCAGGGTACAAAACCATGCGTTGTATTCAGCATGGGCTTGGTTTCTTCACTGTATCCATACCCATTTTCAGGAAATACGGAGAAAACAGGAATGATTTTCAGAACCCTTCCGGAAGGTATCCCGTAAACCGTTACCTGTCCGTTAAACCCTCCGGACACAAAATTGTAGAACTCATCATATTTGCCGGGGGCAACATACACTTTTGAAGCGGCATCCGCACTGACTACGGTTGCTGCATTTTTAGGTCTGCAGGCGCTGAAGGATAGGAGCGCAGTTATCCCTGCAGCCACTACCAGAGACTGGTTAGCAGATTTCATAATAAAATGGTATTTAGATTTTTTATTTTATGCCATCATTTTCCCGCATGAATTCAAGCATCTTGCGGGCGTCCTCATCCGAT
>DASRLM010000062.1:0-8211 GCA_035648455.1 Puia sp.
CGTGCAGCGGGTGTGAGCCTGGCTTTCTTTGGCGGTAATGAAGTATACTGGAAAACAAGATGGGAAAACAGTATTGACGGATTGGATTCAGCCTATCGTACCATAGTTTGTTATAAAGAAGGGACCCTGCCAACATCGCAGGAAAATGCCTGTGGTTATAAATGTGATCCGACACCGGACTGGACCGGTTTATGGCGGGATGGTTGTAACGCCCCCGGCGGCAATGCCTGTAAACCGGAAAATGCATTGAGCAGTCAGATAAGCTGGGACGGGGGCGCTGCTGCCATTAAAGTGCCGGGCACATACAAAAATTTAAGGTTCTGGAGAGATTGTCCGGGTATTGCTGCACTGACAGGACCCGCAGATACCGCCATCCTGGCTCCCAGCACCCTGGGATATGAGTGGGATTGGGAACAATATTTCGATTTTTATCCTCCGAGCCGGATCACCATGTCCAGCACAAATTTTGCCGGAGGAGATGGCATTGTTCACAATCATAAATTGTCCATGTACAAGACAGCCAGCGGTGCTTGGGTGTTTGGAGCGGGTACCATTCAGTGGGCCTGGGGACTGGACGGAAACCACGACCGTAACGGGGGTGGTAATAATGTGACCAGTCGGGATATGCAGCAGGCTACCATCAATTTGCTGGCCGATATGGGAGCACAACCTGCCACAATACAGAGCCCGCTGGTTTTGGCTACTGCATCGACAGACGTTTCCCCACCCGTATCTGTTATCACCACACCATTGACCGGCGCATCAGTTCCACAGGCCGATACCGTATTAATTTCTGGTACTGCCTCTGATGTGGACGGAACCGTGGCCGGCATAGAAGTAACTACCGACGGCGGTTTGACCTGGCATGTAGCATCAGGTACCACCAGCTGGACTTATTACTGGATACTTCCCGCTCAGGGCACCTATACCGTACAGAGTCGTGCATTTGATGATTCCGGTAATACAGAAGTTCCTGGTGGTGGTGAAGGCGGTTCTCCCAATTCCATCAGGGTAAACATAGTGGCGCCTTTGCCGCCGACCAATTGCCCGTGCCATATATTTACGACGGCGCAAACGCCTACTGACGACGAAACAAACCTCAATGACGGGCTGCAGAACGGGGTGCTGGGAATCAGCCTGGGTGTTAAATTCGATGCTGCTTTCGACGGATATGTTACCGCTGTCCGTTTCTTCCGGCCGCTCAATGACCATGCTACCAATAACACAGTGCACGTTTACACCCTGAACGGAGAGTTGCTGTCTTCCGGCACTTTTACCGGAACACCCAACCCAGGTCATTGGGAGCAGGTGACTCTAGCCTCGCCTGTCCGTGTTTCTGCTTATACTACCTATGTAGCTACTTACTTCAGCCCGAGCAGTTATTATTCTTCCACATTGAACACATTCGTCGATTCCGTGGTGGTTGGACCGCTGACCGGAAAGCAGGATAGCTACCCTGATACAGAGGAAAAATATAAAAACGGTGTTTTTCAATATGGCAGTTCACCAGCTTTTCCGAACAGCGATTACAGCGCGGCCAATTACTGGGTAGACGTTAGCTATACACCTTATACGGGTCCGGACACCACCGCGCCGATCATTATTCGGACATCACCTACCGATGGAGCAGCGGGAATTTCCAATAACACTTCTATCACCGCAACATTCAGCAAGGTGCTGAATAGTGCAACGGTAAACAGCAATACCGTTGCACTCCGGGATATGTCCAACACGCTTATTCCTGTAACCCTTAATTACGATGCCAGTTCCCGGACCATTACTATTGTTCCCAGTTTACCGCTGAATTTTACTTCTGCTTATACCGTGACCATAAAAGGAGGGTCCATCGATCCCCGCATAAAAGACACGCTGGGCAACGCCATGGCATTGGACAGTTCCTGGACATTCACGACGGCCGATAAACCGGCAACCCCACCGGATGAAGGATCCGGAGGTCCCGTCCTGATCATCAGCAGTGTGACCAATCCTTTCAGCCGCTATACGGCAGAAATTCTGCGGGCGCAAGGCTACAATGCTTTTAAGGTCATGGATATTTCGGAAGTTGACGCTTCCGACCTCGTTCACTACGATGTAGTGATTCTCGGACAAATGAGTTTGTCAGGGCCTGAAATTACCATGCTGTCCAACTGGACAACAGCCGGTGGAACACTTATTGCATTCCGTCCTGACCCCGGGCTGGCTTCCCTGCTGGGAATAACCCCTGCCGGAGGAACCCTGGCTGATAAATACCTGCTGGTGAACACCGGCACCGGCACACCCGGAGCTGGTATCGTCAACCAAACAATACAGTATCACGGCCTCGCCGACCTGTACACCCTGTCCGGCGCGACCAGTCTCGCCACCTTGTATTCATCGTCCACGGTTGCCACCAGCAATCCAGCTGTCACGTCAAATTCAGTAGGCGCCCTGGGTGGTAAAGCGATCGCCTTCCTGTATGATCTGCCCAAATCCATCGTATATACGCGACAGGGTAACCCGGTATGGGCAGGGCAGAGCAGGGACAACCAGTCAGGCCCCATTCGGTCCGATGATCTATTCTATCCTGACTGGATTGATTTTGACAAAATACAAATACCGCAGGCGGATGAACAACAACATCTGCTGACGAATATCATTCTTCAGGATAACCTGCATATTAAACCGTTGCCCCGTCTCTGGTTCCTGCCCAGCGGATTCAAAGCGGCGGTTGTAATGACCGGAGATGATCACGCCACCGGAAATACCTTTGGCCGGTTTAATGAATACTTCCAGGAAAGTGCATCGAACTCACCGCAGGATGTAGCAGACTGGAAGGCGATCAGGGGTACCTCTTATGTATATGACAGCACCATTTATATGAGTGACAGTTCGCTGATAACGGATGATACGGTTAAATTCTATCAGGACAATGGTTTTGAAATCGCCCTGCATCCTACTACGGACTGCGTTGATTTCACTGACGGTTCGCTCACTGCAATCATCAGCGGACAGCTTGCCACGCTGAAAGGACATTACCCAAGCCTGATCAATCCGGTTTCGAACAGGACCCATTGTTTGCCATGGAGTGACTGGGCTGGTCAGGCCAAGGTAGAAAATGCGCTGGGGATGCGCTTTGACGTGAACTATTATTACTGGCCCGACGCCTGGATTCAAAAAAGGCCGGGCATGTTTACCGGTTCCGGCTTTCCCATGCGCTTTGCCGACCTGGATGGCACAACCATCGACACTTACCAGGGACCAACGGTAATAACGGATGAATCAGGGTTGAATATTGCCAGTAGTATCGCCACATTGCTTGACAACGCCACCGGCGCTAAGGGTTATTACGGAGCATTTGTTATGAATATGCACACGGACACCGCTATCCATACCGGTTCGGATGCCATCGTATCCGCGGCGGTGGCCAGGGGTGTACCCGTTGTTTCTGCGAAACAAATGCTGGAATGGCTGGATAGCCGCAACAACACGTCGTTTGGCCCGATGACCTGGGTGAATAATGATCTGAGCTTTACGATCGGCACCTCCGCACACAACCTGAGCGCGATGGTTCCGCAGTTTTCTGCAACTGGCCAGCTCATCAAGGTGACGGAAAATGGTGATTCGATTGGTTTTGTCGTGCAAACTGTCAAAGGTATCTCCTACGGCGTATTTTCGGCAAGTTCGAAATCCTATGTGGCCACATATTCGGCTACGCCGTTGCCTGTTACCCTGCTGAATTTCACGGCAACCAAACAAGGCTCCGATGATGCGCTGCTGAAATGGACAACCACCATGGAAGAGAATAATAAGGGCTTTGAAATTCTTCGCAGCACTGATGCCAGTAGCTGGACCGTCGTCGGATTTGTAGCCGGTGCGGGAAACAGCCAGACGCCGATAAATTATCAATACACGGACAAGAACCTGTCGTCAGGGACATACTATTATAAATTGCGCCAGGTTGATTATGACAACAATTCCGTATTCTCTAAAATTGCACAGGTAACCATTGATGGTGGTCTGATGCTGGAGTTGTTGCAAAACAGGCCAAACCCATTCACCAGCACCACTATAGTCGGCATGGTCATTCCAACGGCGGGTCGCGTACAACTGCTGTTGTATGACCAGATGGGAAGGCAGGTTCAGATCCTGATGGATGAATTTAAAGCGCCGGGAACGTACCAGGTGCAGGTGAACAAAAACGGGCTGGGGTCAGGAATCTATTATTACAAAATGAACACCATGAACCAGTCACTCGTTAAAAAGATGACGGTATTGTAAAGAAAATAAACACCGGAATGAAATTAGGCTGTCAGCAATGATGGCCTAATTTCATTTTTTATGGATTGAGGTATGGGTAACAAATAGGGAGAACCATCTATTTATATATACTGATATACCATGAAACGGATTTATGAAGTATTGCTCATTTCGGCCGGCTTCCTTATTATTTGCCTTGTTTACAGCGGTCAGCGCCGCGCAACGATAAACCCCGGTTGGGATGCTTCTTATTACTACAACATAACGGAACAGATTCAAAAGGGAACAACGCCGGTTGCCGGCGAACTGCCTTTTATTAAGCGGATTGCCACGCCCTATTTAATTGCCCGCATGTCCAATGTCACCGGGATAAACCTGTTGGACAGTGCCCTGGCCATTAACCTGCTGGGCACTTTTATCAGCACCCTGTTACTTTTATTCTGGCTGAGGATATTTTTCGAAGAATCCTGGATCAGGGTCTTGTTGTGTTTTCTTTTTATGATGGCCTGGCATGTTCCCCTCCGATTTTCCTTTTACAACCCACTGACCACCGATGCATGGGGTGCAGCCTGGATGATGGCGGGATTGCTGATACTTCAGCTTGTCCGGAAATCCTGTGCGGACGGACGTAATCGGGCATGGATTGGCTACATAATGGTTTATTCACTGGTTATTGGCGTTGCTGCTTTGTTCAGGGAATCCAATGCCATTTTGTGCGTATTGCCCTTCTTCGTAGTTTATCCTTTGGGCGAATTAAACATTGTTTCCGCTACGCCCCCCATTACCCGCGGAATCAATATCCTCAGGAAAACAGTCAGGATATTTTTTACCTGGAAAACGGCCCTGCTGCTAATTCCGGTACTTTTTGTTTTAGGGGCAACGATGATCCTTAAAAAATTTATTGTTGTCACCGCTCCTGAAAGTTACTCGTATATATGGACAGCCATTTCCTGGCTCTATCTGAAGACTTTACCGGAGTTTGTGCTGGGAATTTTAATCGCTTACGGTCCCCTGATCCTGTTGGTGCCCTTTTTCTATGGGAAATATAAATCGGTGTTGCGTGAGCGGCAGGAGCTGTGGGTCTTATTGATTGTATCCCTGTTACTTGGTCTTATCGGAGGATCAGATACCGAACGCATCCTGTTCATGACCGGTTTCCCGGTTGTTTTAGTATTAATCGGAATTTCCATCAGGCAGATTTTTTATTCCACACAACGCTGGTGGTTTTATCTGTTGCTGGTATTGCAATCCATCTCTTTCCGGTTTTTTTGGTCACTGCCGGAATATCCGGGCGTGAATCCACATGCCCCCATCCCGTTCTTTGGCATTGCGGGAAGTCATTTTAAATACCTGAATTTGTATTCCCGCTTCAGTAATTACTATCTTAACTGCATTCTCCTGCTGCAGTTCCTGGTGCTGTTTCTGGCTACCTGGTATGTGCTGCGGAACAGGACTGTATTAAGAAAGGATAAATCTTTATGATAATCATTAAAAGGCGTTTTCATCGCCCTTGATGGTCACCAGTATGGTTTGGAGAATGATCTTTAAATCAAACCACAGGGACCAGTTCTCAATATACCAGATATCATACTCCACTCTCTTTTTCAGGAACTCATTGTCTCTGATCTCTCCGCGGAACCCGTTTACCTGGGCCCATCCTGTAAGACCCGGTTTTACAAAGTGTCTGATCATGTATTCCTTGTAAAGCTCAGCGAAATGCTTGGTGTGCTTAAGCATGTGCGGCCTCGGTCCGACCAGGGCCATATCCCCCCAGAATATATTAAAGAACTGCGGCAGCTCATCGATGTTGGTCTTGCGCATGAACCGGCCCACCCGGGTGATCCGGTTATCGTCCCGGCTTACCTGTTTGGAATCCGCTTCGTCGTTCACTTTGAGGCTCCTGAATTTGATGCACCGGAAAGACTGGTTATTTTTGCCGGATCTGAGCTGGATAAAAAATACAGGTCCCCGGGATTCCAGTTTGATCAGGATCGCAATCAGCGGAATGAGCCAGGAAAGGATAAAGACAATAACAAAAAAGCTGAAGATGATATCGAAGGTCCTTTTTTTAATCCGGTTCCCCGTATCTTCCAGGGGCTCCCTTCTAAGCGAAAGAACCGGAATGTCGTTCAGGAAATCGACAAATATATTCCGGTTTACAAATATCTGGTAGTCCGGAACAAATTTAAAATAAACAAATTGTTTCTCCGCTTCTTTGGCAAGTTCATAGAGGTAGGGATAATGCTCCGGAACCAGCGTGGAATATATTTCCGTTACGTTGTTTTCCTTTACAAAACGCATGCAATCCTTCAGGTTACGGATAACCGGAAGCTTTTCTGAATCCGCAATCAGTCCTTTATCATCAAAACAACCGGCCAGTTTCACCAGTTTGGCTTCATTTTGAAAATAGTTTATAAGCCGGACCGACAGGTCGTTGTATCCCAGTACGACCACATTTTTTGCCAGCCTGAACCGGCTCCGCAGCGAGATCACCAGCAGGTTAAAAATGATCCGGTTGATGATCAGTATGAACGCAAAGCCCATCAGGCCGGCGATGGTAAAAAATCGTGAATAAGGATAGTGATAGAGAAATACAAACAGGAAAATGATGGCGGCGGTGAGTAAATAGCATTTGATGGTCCGGGTGAAAAAACTATCAAAATCAAGCCAGTTCTTGCTCAGGTATAAGGCCGTGAGATAAACAGAGGTCATCCAGCAAAGGTTTATCACCGCAAAATAAAGATGATAGGGATGCTGGTTCATGGCATTCGCCCTGGTGATGAACAGACTGGTTATATACAGGACCAGGTTCAGGGAAATAATGTCCCATAACCATAACAGGGTGCGGAAAAAAATAAAAGAGGATGTTTTCTTCATGGACTGATGATGCGCCGATACTAGGTTAACAAAGCGGTAAATGTGCTGATGACCTTTTCAACATCTTCGTCTTTCATGGGTATATACAATGGCAGGATGATGCTGTTGTCGCAGGCGTTTTCCGAAACCGGAAGCGAGAGGCCCGCATATTCATTCTTGTAAGCGGTCTCCCGGTGCGTGGTCATGATGCCCCTGCGGGTGGATATCCCTGCATCAAGCATGGCCTGCATGATGTCGTTCCTGCTTTTCGGGCAATCGGGTTTCAGGTAAATGCTGTACGACTGGTAGTTGCTGAAATATCCTTTTTTCTCTACCGGCAGCTGTATGCAGCTGATCCCCTTGAACGCCTTGTGATAGCGATGGGCAATCTTTCTTCTTTTGCCGACGATCCAGTCCAGCTTTTCAAGCTGTTTAATGCCAACGGCCGCCTGTATGTCCGTCAGCCGGTAATTGTATCCAACTTCCAGGTGGTCCTCAAATATTATTTTGGCAGATTCATGACGAACGCGATCGTTGACAGACATGCCATGCTGTCTTAGCAATTTCATTCTTTTATAATGGGCCTCATTGTTTGTGGTGATCATGCCGCCATCACCTGTAGAGATCACTTTTCTCGGATGGAAAGAAAAACAAACCAGTTCCGAATGGCTCCCGATTTTCGATCCTTTGTAGGCGGATCCCGCGGCGCAGGCTGCATCTTCGATCAGCCGGAGGTTGTGTTTTGCGGCGAGTTCCTGGAAGGCATCGATATCGCCGGGCATACCAATCTGATGAACCAGCAGGATGGCTTTTGTTTTCGCCGTTATCTTTTGTTCAACATCTTTAATATCCAGGTTATAATTTGCGGGGTTTATTTCCGCAAATACCGGTTTTGCGCCCACGTATTTAATGGAATTCGCCGTGGCAATATAACTCATGGAAGGGCAGATCACTTCATCTCCGGCACCGACACCGGATACGATCATGGCCAGATGCAGGGCGGTGGTGCAGTTAGAGACGGCAACCGCATATTTTGCCCCGGTATAGGCCGCGAACTTTTCCTCAAACTCCGCCACCCGCGGACCCTGCGTGATCCATCCGGTCAGGATGGTGTCGTAT
>DASRLM010000063.1:0-4860 GCA_035648455.1 Puia sp.
GTCGTGTCCTTGGTTACCCAACCCGTGATCACCTGCAAAGAATCGGGATTCAGGATGATACCGGGATCGTAATAACTGGCAAATACCTGCGGAATGAATTTTTTAACCACTGCATGTTCCGGATCACGGATGTCCAGGGCCACAAGATCACCATAAGCTTCATCAGCATACAGGATATCATCTTTGATGGAGATATCCATATTTCCGGGGACATTAATGAAAGAAATATTCCTGGGCAGTGCAGGGTTTGTATTGTCAATTACATGAATTCCCTTTGATCCTTCATTCAGGAAAATATAGTTTTTATACAGGCAGATCTTTCCCGGAGCCGCGATGGGACTGGCTGCGCCTGCTTTGATGACGGTCCTGGCCTGGGTGAGCGTTTCATAAACGGGCCGCTGGAATGTATAGGTATTGGTCACTTTATCCTTTAGACAGCCGCCCGAAATGACCATCAGGATATACAGACAGGCCAGCCTGCCGGTAAAAGGAATTACGCTTTTCATGTGCTGCTTTTTCCATCATGACAGCCGGACGGAAACAGGCGTTGCATGGCTGTATTAATTTTTGTTGCGGGTAAACAATAATCCGATGCCGCCAAAAAACTGGTGTTCGGTATAAGGAGATTTCCGGTTCAGTAAACCGGACAATCCGTATTCGATTTGTGGGCCGATCTTTAATGAATAGGATCGTTTTTGAAGGAGCCGGTATTGGAAACCTCCCAGCAGACTCCATTGCGTTTTCTTAAAAAACCCGTTCTCTTTGAAATAAATATGTGTTTGCGGATCGAATTGAAGGGCATTCGTGGAAACAAGCCAGGCAAACGAAATTCCGGCGTTCACCGAAAACCTTGACTTTCTGCCGAGTTGCTTTTCCATTCCCAATGGGATTTCTATGAAGTGATACTGGTTGGTATAATTGTATTTCCCCGAGGCGGAAACGGGATAGTAGCTGTTCAGGTTGATAAGATTCGGGCTTCCCGCATAGAGGGCTGCAGGCTGATTCACCAAATCCCCCCTGGCTATTTTAACGCCGGAATAACTGTACTGAAAACCGGTGAATAGTTGAGTTGTATTATTTAATGCCTTCTGTAACCGCACGCCCAGATGCCAGGAAAAGGACTGTTTATCTGAGGGCAATGTATAATAGGCCGGATTTCCGGCGCTGCTGGCCGCATACACCGGAAAGTTGCTGGTGAATTTTGCAGCATGCGATGAGAGGCCGGCACCTCCCGCAATTCCCCATTGTATTTTATTCTTTTTTGGGGTTACTGTTATTTTGGCAACATTTATTTTTGCGCTGTCCTTTGTTGTTGAGCTGGACATCAACGGGTTTATCAAAATTGTGGAATCTGGTTGACCAGGTTCCACGGAGTTAATTTTTTCCGCACCGGCGGAAAGCTTTTCGCTCTTATCAGGATTGTCTGCGGGAGAAGCCGCGATGAGGGATGAACGATCCGCCCCGATATTATGATTTGTTCCATCACCGGCATGCCCGGTCCCGGTGGGGTTTGGATTTATTTCTGATGAAATGGAATTATGGGATAAATTTATTTCTTCCTTTTGATCTTTTTCTGACGGGCGATTCACGACCTGTTTTTTCATTTCCTGACGGGATGTTTCCAGCTGATCTGCGCGGGTTCTTTCCTTATACCCGGCAATTTCCCCGGGATCTTCCTCTATTGCCGTAGTACCTGAAGAATCCGGTAGGATTGAATTGTTTTTTTGAAGTTCAGCTTGTTTATTCCCGTCTCTCACATCATTTGCTTTGTTTTTTCCTTTTCCGGATAATTGGGTGGGCGTATTTACGGGCTGACTGCTGGGTTTTCCGGAAAGCCCGTACCAGGCACCTGCTCCCAACAACAGACAGCATAGCGGCAGCCAGACCAGCAGCCGGCGGCGCTTCCTGTCTTTCTTTATCTGTGTCTGCACATTCACCCAAACGGCTTCCGATGGATTGAACTTCAGCTCATCCAGCTTGTGTTTCGCCTTATTTTCAAAATGGTTATCTGGCATAACTATTTTTTTTTAGATCACCGGATTCCTTTTCCAGCCAGATGATCAGGAGAGCCCTTGCGCGCGAATACTGGGACCGGGAAGTGACGTCGCTGATGCCCAGCATTTTTCCGATTTCAACATGCGAATATCCTTCCACAGCATATAAATTGAAAATGGTCTGATATCCCGGCGGCAACTGCCTGATCAGATCTGCCAGTTCCTTGGCCTCTAAAAGCATATCAGGATTGTCCGTTGAAACCGGATGAAGCCCCGGGTCCTTAAAGGACAAATCAGCCTGATAGTGCCGGTTCTTTTTCAGATAATTGATGGCGGTATTCACCATGATTCTCCTGACCCAGGCCCCCAGTTCACCTTCTCTCTTGTATTGGGACAGGTACCGGAATATTTTTATAAATCCTTCCTGCAGCACATCTTCTGCGTCGGACATGCTTTTGGTATAGCGGTAACATACGCCCAGCATGATGCCTGCAAACATTTCGTACAATTCCTGCTGGGCTGCTGGTTTACCCCTGAGGCAGTCCTTTATCAGTTTGTGGTGATCGGTCATCTGATAAAAGGTTGACAGGAATCTGGTTTAAACCGTTGCATGAGGATGCAAAATACGGCTGATAGCCAAGCAACATAATTCGGTTGCCGCTGTCTTTTACCGGATCTGTTCAAAATCGTGTCCTTTGAAAGCGGACAGCTGCGTATCAAAACCGTGCAGTACCAACTTTTAAACCCATATTAAAATATTGATCCTTAATAGTTTGCCAGTCTGGCACCCAATTAGCACCCTCCCGTTGCGCACAGTTCTGTTCGGGATTGGCTTAAAAAATATAAAACAAAGCAATATGAAAAAATACGCATTACTTTTCCTCTTAGTCGCTTCAGGCATTGCCGTTTCTGCCCAGTCATCCCGGGACGGCATTCTTTATCTGAATAAATCCCTGTCAGCGGACGCTGTCCGGCAAGTGGAAGCAAATACTTCGGGTGGCGGGATTCAGGTGACAGGTGTGAATGCTTCCGAGGCCCGTATCGAGGTGTATGTATCTGGTAACAACCGCCGCTTTTCCGGGCTGACAAAAGAAGACATTCAAAAACGGCTGAATGAAGATTATAATTTTTCGGTTACGGTGGACAATCATAAACTGACCGCCATTGCGAAAACAAAAAAGGGATTTCATAACTGGAGAGAATCATTGAATATTTCCTTTGCCATTTTTGTACCATCCGCCACTTCCACTGACCTTAACACCAGCGGCGGGGGCATCAGTCTGAAAGGCCTTTCCGGTGAGCAGAATTTTTCCACCAGCGGTGGCGGCCTCGACGTGAAGGAAGTGACCGGCCATATCAATGGTCATACATCCGGTGGGGGAATTTATGTAGCCGATTCCAAAGACGATATTGAACTGGAAACAAGCGGCGGCGGCATTGAGGCCCTCCGTTGCAGTGGAAAAATAAAATTGAATACCTCTGGTGGCGGTCTGAAATTGACGGATCTGCAGGGAACCATTACCGCCGTTACGAGCGGCGGAGGTGTAAAAGGAGAAAAAATAAAAGGAGAATTATCCACCCACACGTCGGGAGGGAACATTGATCTGGAAGAACTTTCCGCCAGCCTGGATGCTTCCACCAGTGGTGGAAATATTGATGTGGAAATCATCGAGCCCGGAAAATATGTGAAGCTTAGAAATTCCGGTGGCAGGATCGATCTCCGCATTCCAAAAAATACCGGATTCAACCTGCGGATAAATGCAGATAAAATCAAAACGGAAACACTCAGTAATTTCAGCGGTACCCTCGAAGAAAATGAGATTGATGGTTCTGTAAACGGTGGTGGCATTCCCGTTACCGTAAATGCAGGTAGCGGCCGGATGAACCTGTCTTTTAAATAATTTCCCTCTAAGGCTCTGATTATTAAGCATTAAATAGCTTGCAAGATCTGTTCTTGCAAGCTATTTAAGTTTATATCTTTAGGGCAAACCTGGATTGATTTTGCAAAGATCTAAATACGATTGCATGCGGTGGCTATTTATATTTATTTTGTTCGCCATGGCGTCCTGTAAAACGGGACCCATTTGTTTTATTACCGCATCGGATATTCAAATGCATTCTCCCAAAAAACTGCTGGCGGCACATGACGCCGAAAACAGAATAACCGCATTGTATGATTCCGGCTGGGACAGCCTCAAAGGAGGAGCCTACTTGTTTTATCCGGACGATAAATTAAAATCCTATACCTATTATCAGACGGGTAAAAAACCGGTTTACCGTGAAGAGTACAGTGAAAATGGAGTCATGGAAAGATCCGAGGGCAGTCCGATGGTGGACAGAATCATCACGGAAATAAACCTGGATTCTGCTTATGTCCAGATTTATTTTTTCAAGCTGCAGAAGACGTTCCAAAAATTAAATATTACAATCAATAAAAATCCACCGATGCAATTTTCCCTGGTGGACGACTCCGTGAATGCTAATATTAAAGCGGTCTCTTTTGGGCTGAATACGAAGGTTCTGACCAACCTGGATATCTATTCCCGGGTTGAATACCTGAACGACTGCTCTAAAGTTGATCATGTATTGTCCGACACTTTGTTGCTGGTGAAAAACCCGCATATTTCTCCGGCAAACCCGGTAAAATAAATCATCACGCCGCCGGATTCCTTTAGATGGGCAAAGGCCATATTCCGTAAAAGGAACATAATGATCAACAGGCAGCAATGCCTGGAGAAAAATTTTGCGGCAGGGAGGGGCGTACCATCAGACGGGTTGAACCGTTTTCACAAGGGTGATATTCAATACGATACAAGATATAAATTATGACCGGGATTATCAATACTCTGCTGGCCGGGATGCATAC
>DASRLM010000064.1:0-2014 GCA_035648455.1 Puia sp.
GGCGATGCCGTTGTATTGAAAGCTCCTCCGCCGGAAGACTGCTGCAGCTGGAACAGATAATTGTACACATTTTTATCAATGCAGTACATGCTCACTTTTATCTGGTCACCCGGGTTCAGATAGGAACTGTCCATCCTCAATGTATTGCTGATGTATTTGCCATCGGAGAGCCGGTCATCAAACACAAAAGCATCTTTGGTAAATAATTCGCCGTTGATATATTCCTTAAACTGGTAATAATTCTGTACTCCCGCCGGATCCTGGAAATAAGCAATCGCACTGATGCGCTCCTGGCCAAATCCGGTGGTGGCCTCAAAACCAACAGAGTCCAGCATGACCGGCTCCGGCATCACAGATGTTGCGTTGTACTGTTTATTGTTAACCGAGACCGACAGGGTATACGTATTGCCCGGGGCGCCCCGCAGCGTGTGCGTCGTGTACACGCCGGGCGATGTTTCTGTGAGGCTGTCCGTATTTCCCAGGTTATCGGCGATGCGGACAACCGCTCCCGGTACCGGTGGGAAGATATTGTCTGCATAAAAATTAGTCGTTTGATTGATGCTTACGGAATAGGGCCCGGGTCTATCGGTCACTTCGCCCTGGATCACGATCTGCGGCGGCACCGTATTCAGGGGAAGAACAACCGTTTTCTTGCAGGCAAATAAAAGAAAGGCCAATAACAGGTATGTATATGCGAATGGTTTCATGCCATTTAAAATTTAAAGTTGTACGTGATGGAAGGCACCCAGCGGAACAGTGCATACTGTATGGCCTGGGTTTTGGACGGATCGCCGGGATCCTGCTGGAAACTGATGCTGTACGGATTTTCCCTCCCATACAGGTTATAGATCGAAAAATTCCAGTTGCTGTCGAACCGCTTTGTCTTTTTGCCCTGTAGCGTCGCACCGAAATCCAGGCGGTTATATGACGGCATCCGGTATCCATTCCTGTCCTGGTAAAGGAAGGCAACCTGCCCGTTCACTTCGTATTTACCGCTTGGCCAGGTAACGGCATTTCCGGAGTAGTAAACAAAATCCGCCGACAGGGTCCACTTCTTATTGATTTTATATATCCCCACCACGGAGAGGTTGTGCGTCCGGTCCTGGTTGGCCGGAAACCAACTTCCCCTGTTCACACCGCTGAACTGACGTTCCGTGCGGGACAGCGTATAACTGATCCATCCATTGAATTTTCCGATTTTCTTCTTCACAAACAATTCTAACCCATAGGCGCGTCCCTTTCCAGATATCAGCTGGGATTCCACATTTTCATTGGCCCGCAACTCGGCGCCATTCTTATAATCGATCTGGTTCTGCATATCCCGGTAGTATACATCCGCTGAAAACTCATATTCATTTTCCCTAAAGTTTCGGTAATAGCCCGCAGATACCTGGTCCGCGATCTCGGGTTTTACATTGTTGCTGCTGGGTATCCAGATGTCCGTCGGATTGGCGGAAGTGGAATTGGAGAGCAGGTGCAGGTTTTGTGTTGTCCGGACATAAGCCAGTTTTACCGAGCTGCTGCCGGTCAGTTTATAACTCATGGAAAACCGGGGCTCCAGGTTAAAATAATTTTTTACTGCCCGGCCCGATGCATAGCTGGCTGTGTCGATGGTATTGCCGGCGGCGTCATAAGTATAAAAATTGCCGGGTCCCAGCGCGGTGAATAAATTAGCGCGCAATCCATAGTTGATGTTGATCCTCTCCGAAAGTGAAACATCGTGGGAAACATAGGCTGCGTTCTCCAGCGCGTGTTTGTCCTGCAGGGAAAGCGGGTTGAAGCTGGAATTCTGAGACGCGGAAATAACGCCCGGCGACGTGTTATGATCGATCAGGTCCAGACCGAAGTTGACCTTACTGCCCGGACCGGCATAAAACGTCATATCCTCCTTAAAATGATAATCCTGAATATAGGAGTTGATCCCGATATCATTATTCCCCGACGTGATGGATATATTATAGTTGTATTTGCTGTAGATCAGGGAACTGTTGGAAAACAACCTGCTGTTAAAGAT